>JBDTPR010000280.1:0-8164 GCA_039932635.1 Candidatus Solibacter sp. | reverse complement strand
AGGTTGAGCTTTCGCACGCTAAACTCTTGCGTAGCTTGGAGTATCAGGTCGAGCGCTAACAACCAGGCGGCCAGCGCCATGCCATAACCGCGGGCCTCGCTGCAGGCGTCAACGACCATGGGATTCAGGGTCATCAGCCCCACCACTGCCAGGAAACCTGCACCCCGGCCGAACCACCGTCGTGCCAACCGGTACACCACCCACAGATAAAGGACCCCCGCGAGCAGACTGGGCAGGCGCAGGGAGAGCTCGGTAAGGTGGAAGCGGCTGGTTGAGATTCGGACCAGTAAGGTATTCAAAACATGGTTGTTCACATCGAAGTGCGAGAGCGCCTCCGCCCACGATGGAGCGACGAATCCGGCATAATTCGACGCCTCGCCCGGGGTGACGGACACCGTCATGGCGCGCACCACGTTCATCGCGACCAGCACCGCAAGGTACCAGCGCGCAGCCTTAATCGATGCGAAAGAGGTGGGTTCCATTGGCCTCGGTGAGCTCGGTGATGCCCCAATAGTTCGCGTACTTCTTCATATCCTCGTACACCATATCTCCCTGATTGATCAATAGATAACGGAAACCCAGCGCCTTTACGTCACGTGCGGCGGCGCGCCGTATTCCAGTGGGCAAATCGGGCTTCGCGGTCTCCACCGTATCGGTGATCGGCACCCAACGACCCGAATCCAGCAGAATCTCCACCTGCAGGTGGGCATTCCACGCCGGCGCGCACTCCAGCACCACTTCGTCTATCGCCTGGGCGGCCGGGAGTTCCACCTGCAGGCGCTGGAAGGGGGCGATCGCCTCCCAGGTAGACCAGCGCGTCGCGTAACTATTGTCGAAGGCGAGCGCCGCCTCAAAGCCATTGGGCGAAGCGCTGACCCGCCATGCGGAGGAGCGCGGTAATTCCCTCCCCTGGGAGCGCAAGCGCATCTCGGCTACCGTCCAGAATTCCGTGCCATTAGCCGAATTCCGAACTCGAACTCCGCGCGTGGTAACCGGCAAAAACTTAAAGTGTTGGGCGTGCTCCGGCCGGTGAGCCTGCGGAGACCAAAGGATTTCCTACACCAGATTCCCGAGCGACGACTCATACGACGTAATGATGTCGCGATCGATATACGAGTCGGGACGCCCGGCGAACGAGTAGATCCGTTCGCCCTTGGGAACGTTCAGTTCAATTCCCACTTTAAGCCCGTAGTCCGGAATATTCTTCAGGATGAAGGGGTACGCCGGGTCGAGCCGCAGGGCGACGCGCAGCGGAAAATTGGCGATGCGCCAACTCCAAGGGTCGCAATATGTGGAGAGCACCGCCGGCCAGCACACCAAGGCGTGGAACACGGCCAGGACCGCCAGTGCGGCGGGTACTTCGGCGAACACCATTCCGATCGCCAGCGCCAGGAAGGGCACCGAAGGAATCAGAAACCGGCTGCCCGTATTAAGGTATGCGGGCAGACCGAAAACCACTGCGGCGATCAGCAGACGGCGACCGAACTTAAAGCGCAACGCGAGCAGGGCGAAGGGGAAGAGCAAAAACGTGGGACCGAAGGTTCCGCTGACAAGTCCTCCATGTAGAGTGAGTTCCAACGGAATCTGCCAGTTGTGCTTGATGCCGGTATAGTGCGCTAGCGTTTCTGTATAAATACGTTCCATTCCCGCGTGGTAGTAGGCGTTGGGGAACCAGGCGTTGAAAAAGGGAGCCAGCGGATTGCCGAGCCAGAACCAGTTCCGCAACACCCAAGGTGCGATCAACGTCAAGGCAGGGATCGCCAGGAAGGAAAGGTTGCGTAGAGTTTCGCGCCGGGTAGCGGACGATTTCGACAGCAGAAGCCATCCGACAGCGAACGGCAACGTGAGGAATGCCGTGTACTTGGCCCCATAAGCAGCTCCAGACAATAAACCAATCAAAATTAATAGCTTGGATTCATTTAACTCATCCCATACTTGAAGCAAATAAAAAACTGCATAAATCAGCGTTGCAACTGCCATGTCGTTGTACGCCGAGATCCCGTCCTTGCCAATGACGGGGGCGGCGAAGACCATTACAGCCGCGAAGATTCCCACTTTAGGGTAGTTGAAGCGACGACCCCAACAGACCATCAGGAGCGGCAGCGAGCATAGCCAGGCGAAGTGGACCAATGCCGCTGCCGAATGCCGTCCGAATGAAAAGGCAAACAGGAACAGCATCTCGGTGCCCTGCGACAGGTACGAGTACATGCTCGGGTAGCCCCAGTCAAACCCATGAGCGTGCCACATGCGGGCCACGTTCCCCAGGTGGTATCCGCTGCCATCCGGGCTGATTTCCGGGGCGAGAGCATTGAAGAAGTAGTAGATGAAATATGCCGTAAAGATAAGATAAAAAGGTGCAAGGTACGAGTAGGAGACTGCCGGGAGACTGCGCCGCCGAGGGAGCTTTCGGAACTGCTGGAGCGACGCGCCAATAATCCCGAGGCCTCCCCAAAGGAAGACCCCCTTCCGAGCCACATGCACCATGCAGAGGAGGGACACGACGAAACTGAGGCACCCCGCGCCGGAAACGAACCCAATCAGGGCCGCTTCTCCGCGGCACAAATTCAGCCGCAGCCGTTGCAAAAGCAGCGCGCCGAGCGCCAGCGACACCGCCACGGTAAACGCCGCGCCGAACAGGATGTCCGCCACTTCCCTCATTTAATGAATGAAGCCCGCGCTTCGCAGCAGGAAGGAAAGCTCCGCGTGATCCTCCGGGGAGATCCAGCGAGGATGGGCGTCGAACGTGACGCTGATGTACTTGCCGGATTCCACGACACCCTCGGGCACCTGCTTCTCGATCCGGAAATCGCCAGCGTGATCGACTCGCACGGTGCCGAGCGCTTTTCCGTTCACCGCGTAGTTGACGGTGACCGGTCCCGTAACCTTATAAGTCACCTCCGGGACGGTCAACTCGGCGGTGAAAGTCAGGTTGCGCGCGTCCTTGACGCGGAAGCGCAACTCGGGGTGTATGAACGCCCAACGGCGATAATCGGATGCGGGGCTGATGTCCTTCACCAGGAATTCGTTGGCCTGCGGATCGTCCATCTTGACGAACGCCAGATCGCTGCCGGGGTCCAGGCCAAGGTCGGTGGACTTCTGGGGAGGCGCCGCGTAGGCGCCCGGTTGCCGCCCGCAAGACATGGTTAGCAGCGCGACGATGGCCAGAGGCAGGATGATACGAATCACGAAATGCGAGTATAACAGTCTGTGAGACGCCTTCATCGGGTTATACTGGCAGGTCAATTAGGGACCGAATGACAGGGTTAAGGGACGATCTCCGTTACGGCCTGCGCGGCCTGGGGAAGAATCGCGGTTTTGCGCTCGCGGCAGTGCTTTCCCTGGGGCTCGGGATCGGGGCGAATACCACGATCTTTACCCTCCTGAACGCCCTTTTTCTGCGCGCCCTGCCGGTGTTCGAACCCTCTCGCCTGGCGGCAGTGAGCACCACAGATCCGCGCATTCCCGGGTTGCTACTCTGTTCCTACCCCAACTATCTGGATTACCGGGACCACAATACCGTCTTCTCTTCCGTGCTGCTTTACTCGCCCCTGACGGTGAATTTGACCGGTCGAGGCAACCCGCAACTGCTGATGGGCCAACTCGTGTCGGCCAACTACTTCCAGACGGTCGGCGTGCAACCGGTCTTAGGCCGCGGGTTCCGCCCGGAGGAGGACGTACCCGGCGGCTTGCCCGTGGCGGTGATCAGTCACGCCCTATGGCAGCGGCTCTTCGGCGGGGCGCAGGATGTGACTGGCCGGTCGATTGAAATCAGCGGGCACCCCTACGGAATCATCGGCGTCGCGCCTTCCGGTTTCCTCGGACTGAACCAAATGAGCGGTGCCGACATCTTCCTGCCTATGTCCGTTTACCGGCAAGTGCACCCGCTGCACAGCCAGGTAATGCAACGCCGGGCTCTCCTTTTCTCGGTGGCCGGACGCCTCAAGCCCGGCGTGACGTTGACGCAGGCGCAAGCGTCGCTGCAACCGCTGACAGACGAACTTGAGCGCCAGCATCCCAGCGAAAACCAGGGACGGCGAATCAGCCTGACGACCGTGGGGCAGGCGGCGATCAGTGCGCGCACTCGCCCCCCGCTGTCCGAGGCGGGAAGCGTGCTGATGACGATGGCGGCGTTGGTGCTCTTGATTGCCTGCGCCAACGTGGCAAACCTGCTCTTGGCGCGGGCTACCGGCAGGCGGCGCGAAATCTCGATCCGCCTGGCAATGGGGGCCAGCAGGATCCGCCTGGTACGTCAGTTGCTGACCGAAAGCGTCATTTTAGCGCTCGCCGGAGGCGCCCTCGGGCTGCTGCTTGCTACCTGGGCTCGCGATTTGCTGTGGGCGATTCGTCCTCCCATGTTCAATCACGCCGGATTCCATCTGGAGTTGGACTGGCAAGTGATCGGCTTCACGGCCGCCATATCGCTCTTCACCGGCTTGCTTTTTGGACTGGCGCCGGCGCTGCGTGCGACGCGTGGCGACCTGGCTACGGATTTGAAGGACCGCGGCAGTATAGCCGCTGGCTTGCGCGGGATCTGGCACGCCAGGTCCCTCCTGGTCGTCTCCCAAGTGGGCTTTTCGGTGGTGGCGCTGCTGGGCGCGGGTCTCTTCGGTCGCAGCCTGCTGAACGCCGGGCGTATACAGCCTGGCTTCGACGCCGCCCATTTGGGAATCGTCGCCTACAACGTCACCGACCAGGCATACAACGAAGGCCGCGGCCGCGACTTCCACGAACGCACCGTGGAACAGGCGATGGCGGTCCCTGGTGTCACTAGCGCGGCGCTCTCTCGCGATCTGCCGTTCCACGTGGCGGCCACACGCACCGTCCAACTCGCTGGGCAGGAGAAACAGGGTGGTCGCGCCACTTTGACGCAGGTGGTCTCGCCCGGATACTTCCAGACGATGGGGATTGGCCAGGTGAGCGGTCGCGACTTCCGGCCGTCCGACACCAAAACCACTCCGCGGGTGGTCATCGTGAACGCGACCGCGGCGGCTGCCTACTGGCCCGGAAAGGACGCCGTCGGCCAGTACCTCAGCTTCGGTGGTGAGGGTCTGCCGGTGGAAGTCATCGGCGTGGTGAAGACCGCGAACTACCAGGCGGTGGGAGAGGTTCCGCAGCCGCTCGTGTACCTTTCTCTGGTGCAGTATTACTTCCCCACCGCGGTCCTCTACGTCAGGACTGCGGGCGACCCCGAGACCGTGATGCCGGCCGTGCGCCGCGCAGTGCAGTCGTTGGATGGCAAGATGTTGCTGCAGACCGAGAGTCTGCAGACCTCGATCCGCGAGTTGCTTTGGGCGCAACGTCTCTCGGCGGCGCTGCTGGCGGTATTCGGCGGGCTGGGTCTTCTGCTGGCAGTGATTGGAATCTATGGAGTGATCTCGTTTTCGGTCAGGCAGCGTACGCGCGAGATAGGCTTGCGCATGGCTCTCGGCGCCACGGCGGAAAATGTGCGCCGCATGATCGTCTGGGAAGGTATGCGACTGGTTGCCGTTGGGGTAGTGTTGGGCGGCGCGGTGTCCTTCTGGCTGGCGGGAAGTGTGGCGAACATGCTGTTCCTGGACAGCGCACGCGACGTAGTGACGTTCACCGTGATTCCGCCCGTGCTGGTGCTGGCGGGCATGGCAGCGTGTTGGATCCCCGCCCGCCGTTCCACCCGAATCGACCCGTCCATCGCGCTGCGCGACGAGTAGACACTACCAAACGTACGTACCGGCGGCGCCAGGGGCGAGCCTGAGGTTGGCCGACTGCCCTCCGTCCTGCACCGTAAAAGAACTGGCGGACTGCGTGTCGTTGACCACGATCAGGACGATCTTGCCTTCCGGCGTCCGGAACGCCACATTGGGCAGCACCTGCGTGCCTTCGATCACCACCATGCGCTTCAGCCCCGGCCGATCTTCATCTTCGGTGAGGCCAACCGTCTGGTCGCCGCGAATCGTAGAGCCAATGCGTACCGACCCGGGGCGCACGAACTTCGACGCGTGGGCAACGGTGTAGTACGCGAGATTGAGCGACACGGCGTCCTGGTCGATGGTCAGCGCCCCCTGGCACATCGAGCAACCCCCGTTGTCGGTGTGCGGATCGTTCATAGGATCGGCTGCAAGGTTCCATAGGATGACGTTCCGGCTCCAGTTGCGGGTGGTGTCGATGATCATCCGCTTCACTGTGGCCGCGATATTGATAGCCGGACTGCCGGGCTTCTCGGTGATCATCTGCTCGGTGAAATAGATGTTCTTGTCGGGGCGCGCCAGATGCACCTTGCTCAGCGCCCCCAGGTCGCCGCCGTAGTGGTGGAATCCGGACCCATCGGCGAATTGCGAGATCACCGGATCGCTCAACAGCGCGAGCGGATAGTCGGGGCGATCGGCATTGTGGTCGAAGAGAATCACCTTCGTGCGGAGCGACGCTTTGGTGAACGCGGGGGAAAGATGGTCCCTCAGAAATGCCGCCTGCTGGTTGACCGTCCATTGCATGCTTGGCGTATTCTTGGAATTCAGGGGCTCGTTCTGAATCGTGATCGCGTCAATCGCAATGCCCTCTTTCTTCATCTCCTGGAGATATCTGACGAGGTATGCCGCGTACACGCCGTAACAGTCATCCTTGAGTGCGCCTCCCCTGACGTTGTTATTGGTTTTCATCCACGCGGGCGCGGACCACGGCGACCCGAGGATCTTGATGCCGGGTGAAATCGCGAGGATTTCCTTCAGGACCGGAAGCACATCTTTCCGATCCTCGCCGAGGTCGAATTTCTTGAGTTCGGAATCGGTCTCGCCCTGTACCAGATCGTCGTATGAGTAGACGAAGCTATTGAGGTCCGATGCTCCGATACTGATGCGCAGGTAGCTGACGCCGAGGCCAGTGTCATCCTGCGAGAAAATCTGCTTCAGTATTTTGGCGCGCGCATCCCGGCTCATCTTCATCAACAACTCCGCGCTGCCGCCCGTCAAGGCATAACCAAACCCGTCGATCGACTGCATTTGCAGCCCGCGATCGATCACGATCGCCGGTCCCCGGATGCTATTGCGAAAGGGAATGGTCTCGGGCTGTTTTTGGAAAAGCGAAGACCGGTCCGCGTTGGTAATCCAAGCGTCGATGTGGTTCGGCAAACCGGCCTGGGCAGACAGCGCTGCGGGAGTGACAACCATGAAAGCGATCAGGGCAATCGTAGGGGCGCACGTTCTCACGCGATCCATCGACGCTCATGGTAACTCCTCGCCAACTTACTTGGAACTGGCGGGCGCCGGGTTGAGTCTCGCCCCGGTAAGCTGCCCGATGGCCCCGAGCGTGGTTTGCGCCGCATTCAGCCCCAGACGGAAATCGTCGTCGGTAAAGGTCACGAACAAATCCGTCGGCTGGTGATGATGCGGATCCCAGCCATTGCCGATTTGCGAACCGCGCTCGCACTCGCGCAGGCTCAGCGCCGGCACCAGGTCCTGAAATGGCGTTGAATCGGTATTCGTCATGTGGGGCCCGATACTGGCAGGGTAGTCGGCGGCGTATTTCTCATTGGCGAATTGAAACTTGCGGGCCAGTTGCATGGCCTCTTCGGCGAACTTCGAGGTGATCTGATACTCGATATTCACGTCGGCCTCGGGCCGCTGCTCTTTGCTCATCGTCCCGTCTTTGCGCGGCATGCCATGATCGAACATCATCATGTCGTGTTGGATCATCCCCAGCCATTTGGGTTCCGGATACTTTCCGGATCCGGCCGGAGACTCCCTGCCCTGCAGATCCTTGCGCTGCTCCACGTAAGCGCGCGCTCCATTGAGCCCGGTCTCCTCGTTGTTCCACAGCGCGAGGCGAATGGAGCGATCGGTGTGGACATCGGTATTGCTCAGCACTCGCGCAATCTCCATGACGAGCGCCGTTCCCGAGCCATCGTCGTTGGCCGCTTCTCCCCAGCCGATGCCGTCCATGTGCGCCGCGATGATGTACATCTCTTCGGGGTGTGTGTCGCCGATCTTCGTGCAGTAGACCTCTTCGCGCAAACCGGGAACCGAGGGCGGAGTATTAAGTTCGCGGAGTTTGAGATCGGGCTGCTTCAAGGGATCGTTGTTGACCGATTCCGGCTGGCGGTTCCCGCGCCTGCGGGCGCCGCCGGGTCCCAGGGTTGGATTTGCATTGCCACCACGGCCTCCGCCCGCACCCGCGGCTCCCCCGCGTCCGGCGC
>JBDTPR010000279.1:0-8189 GCA_039932635.1 Candidatus Solibacter sp. | reverse complement strand
CCGGCCTCGCCTGGACCGAAGTCGGCGGCCAGTTGCTCACCGTCGAATGCACCCTAATGGAAGGCAAAGGTAAGCTCACCATCACCGGCAAACTCGGCGAAGTCATGCAGGAATCGGCGCAGGCCGCGATGAGCTACATCCGCTCGCGCGCCATGTCTCTCGGTATCCCGCGCGATTTCTACCGCAACCTCGACGTTCACATTCACGTTCCCGAAGGCGCCATCCCCAAGGATGGACCCTCCGCCGGAATCACCCTCGCCACCACCATCTGCAGCGCCCTCACCAAAATTCCGGTGCGCGGCGATCTCGCCATGACCGGCGAGATTACGCTCCGCGGTAAAGTGCTCCCGATCGGCGGCCTCAAGGAAAAACTCATGGCAGCTCACCGCCACGGCATCAAGGAAGCCATCATGCCGCGCGAAAATGAGAAGGACCTGCCCGATATTCCCGACGCCATCAAACAGACCATGAAGCTCAACTTCGTGGACTCTATGGACCAGGTGCTCAAGATCGCCCTCGAGCGCGAAATTGTCGCCCTGCCGGTCCCTCCCGATCTCAACGTGGAAGCTCCTAAAACCACCGAAGAGACGGTCGCCCATTAATTAGAATCGCGAGTCGCGGCAACAATCGGAGCCGCGACCGTGAGGGAGCGGTTTTGAAAGTTTGTAATGATCTGCTGTCCCCGGTCAGTACCTAATGAGTTCCTTGAAAGCAGAATTTGTAGTAAGCTCAGGGCAGCCGGACTCTTTCCCGTCCGGCAGTTTGCCCGAGATTGCATTCCTGGGGAGAAGTAACGTTGGCAAGTCCAGTTTGATTAATGCCCTCACCGGGTATAAAAAACTGGCGTTTACAAGCAACACACCGGGCCGGACGCAAACCATCAATTTTTATCGTGTCGATGAGAAGTTCTTTCTCGTCGATCTTCCGGGTTATGGATATGCCCGGGTCCCCAAGGGGTTTACCGAGCAGTGGAAGAAATTGATCGATTCGTATTTAAGCAATAGAGAGACCCTGGTGCTTTCCTGCCTGATTATCGATACCCGCCGCGGCTGGATGGAGAAAGATCTCGATCTCAAACGGTGGCTCGACCATTACTGCAGGCCGTACCTGGTAGTAGCAACCAAGACAGACAAGTTGAATCAAGCAGAACAAGAGCGCGGACTTCGTGCCATCCGTAAGGAAGGCGTGGAGCCGTTGCCGTTCTCGGCCCTCAGTGGCCGGGGAGTGAGGGAAATTTGGCAAGCAATAACGAAAACACTTCACCCACGGTAGGCAATAACCTGCCGCAGGAACAATCCGAAAAACCCACCGAAAAAACACCCACCCGCGAAAGCGCCCCCGTAGAGCCCGCCGTCGTCGAAAAGCCTCACAAGACCGAGCGTGCCTCCCGGTCCGCCGCCTCTGCCGCGCCGCCTGATGCCAAGGCCGACGCTAAAGCGGAGCCCAAGGAGACTAAGGCCGCCGAACCTAAGCACGCGGAGCCCAAAGCGGCCGAGCCGAAACCGGCCGCCCCGCCGGCTGCCGCGCCGCCAGTTGCCGAGCCGCCGGCCGCCGCGCCTCCCATTGCCGCGCCCCCCGCAGCTCCGCCCGTCGCAGCCCCGCCCGTCGCAGGTGGGCCGTCCGCGGTGGTCGAACCCGTGAACCCCTTATCCCCGGATGCCCACCTCGGCGCGGTGCGCCGTAAGCAGGGCTCCGCCCAGGCTGCCAAGTCCGGGACCCCCACCCTTGATCTCGTCGAGCTCAAGGACATGAGCATTCAGAAGCTCAACGATGTCGCCAAAGGCATGAACATCGCCGGCGCCGCCGGTCTGCGCAAGCAGGAGCTGATCTTCAAAATCCTTCAGACCCAGGCCGAAAAAAGCGGCCTCATCTTCTCTGAAGGCGTGCTCGAATGCCTGCCCGATGGCTTCGGCTTCCTGCGCGCGCCCGAGTACAACTACCTCCCCGGCCCGGACGATGTCTACGTCTCGCCCAGCCAGATCCGCCGTTTCGATCTGCGCACCGGCGACACCATCAGCGGCCAGATCCGTCCCCCCAAGGAAGGCGAGCGTTACTTCGCCCTCATCAAGGTGGACGCCATCAACTTCGAGCCGCCCGAGGAAGCCCGCAACAAGATCTTCTTCGACAACCTGACGCCGCTCTATCCCAATGAGCGTCTCAAGCTCGAAACCGTCCGCGACAATTACTCCGGCCGCGTGATGGATCTCCTCACGCCCATCGGGAAGGGCCAGCGCGGCCTGATCGTCTCCCCGCCGCGCACCGGTAAGACGATGCTCCTGCAGAGCATCGCCAACTCCGTCACCACCAATCACCCCGAGGTCACTCTCATCGTGCTGCTGATCGATGAGCGTCCCGAAGAAGTCACCGACATGCAGCGCAGCGTGCGCGGCGAGGTCATCAGCTCCACGTTCGATGAGCCCGCTACGCGCCACGTACAGGTGGCCGAAATGGTCATCGAGAAGGCCAAGCGCCTCGTCGAGCACAAGCGCGACGTCGTCATCCTGCTCGATTCCATCACGCGCCTGGCGCGCGCCTACAACACCATCGTCCCGCCCAGCGGCAAGGTCCTCTCCGGCGGCGTCGATTCCAACGCCCTGCAGCGTCCCAAGCGCTTCTTCGGCGCGGCCCGCAACATCGAAGAGGGCGGTTCGCTCACCATCATCGCGACCGCTTTGATCGATACCGGCAGCCGTATGGACGACGTCATCTTCGAAGAGTTCAAGGGTACCGGCAACATGGAAATCCACCTCGAGCGCAAGCTCGTGGACAAGCGCGTCTTCCCCGCCATCGACATCAACAAGAGCGGCACGCGTAAGGAAGAACTCCTGTTGCCCAAGGACGAACTCAACCGCGTCTGGATTCTCCGCAAGGTCCTCAACCCGCTGTCCCCGGTAGAGACCATGGAGCTTCTCCTGGACAAGCTGGGAAAGACCCGTTCCAACGGCGAATTCCTCGGCGCGATGTCCGGCTAGAAACTCTCCGAACCCGGCGGGTATATCATGGTTCCCATGTTTACCCGCCGGGATTTCGCTACCCGTCTCTCCCTGGGCGCCGCCGCCCTACGCATCTCCACCGAAATGGCCTACGCGCAGCGTGCCGCCGTCAAAGGCGCCCTGCCCGACGACATGGTGTGGCTCAACGCCAACGAGAACCCGGCCGGCCCGCCGCCCGCCGTGCTCGACGCCATGCGCGAAGCCCTGGCCGTATCCAATCGCTACCACTACAACGAGTTCGAGCAGATCGTCAAGGTCATGGCCGCGAGCGAAGGCCTGGGGCCCAATCAGATCGTCGCCGGCGCGGGCTCGAGTGAAGTCCTGCACACCGCGGTGGACGCCTTCACCTCCGCCACGCGCCCGCTGATCTCCGTCACCCCGGCCTACGAACTGCCCATCGAGGTCGCGCGCACCCTCGGTCACGCCGTGCTCCTCACCAAACTGCGCGACGACTACTCGGCCGACGTAAAGTCGCTCGCCGAAGCCGCCACCAAGGCCGGCGGCGGACTCATCTACCTTTGCAACCCCAACAACCCGACCTCCGCCACCACCACCGCGGCCGACGTCGATTGGCTGGTCGCCAACCTGCCCCCCAATACCATCCTGCTGATGGACGAAGCCTACATCCACTTCGTGGAATCGCCCGACGTGAAGTCCGCTGTGCCTTATGTCAAGCAGGGCAAGAACGTGATCGTGGCGCGGACGTTCTCCAAGATCTACGGCATGGCCGGACTGCGCGTAGGCTTCGCCCTGGCCAAGCCCGAGATCATCGAGAAGATGTCGCAACTTGCCATCAACGTAATCGCCTACCCGAGTGCCAAGGGAGTGCTCGCCGCGCTGCAGAATCGCGACAACATCCTGCCCCCGCGTAAGGCCGCGCTCGCCAAGACCCGCCGCGAACTCTGTGCCTGGCTGAAGGAGCGCAACCTCAAATACATCGAGCCGGGCGCCAACTTCATGATGATCGATTGCGGCCGCAACGCCCGCGAATTCATCAGCGGAATGCCGAAGCTCGGAGTCTCCCCCGGCCGCCCCTTCCCGCCGTTGGACAACCACCTGCGCGTCACCATCGGCACCGACCCGGAGATGGCCAAATTCCGCGAAGCCTTCTGGAAGATCTACAAAGGCTAGAGTTCCGCTTCCACGCGAGCACGCGCCAACAGATCGGTAACCCCCAGCCTGACGGCCCACGAGTTCAGGTACTCCCAATCAAGTTTGCGATCCTGCGCCAGGATGCCGCCGATATCGTTCCATTGGCGATCGGACACTTCGCCGCCCTCGCGATACCATTGAAGTTTGGAGAGCACGCAATCTTCGGACGTCGCAACCACGCACGGTCGCGTACCCTCCATGGGGAGTTGTTCCAGCGTCGCGCGTTCTAATTCCGATTCGTGGAAATCCGTGGCGGCGGGAAAGATATCGAACTTCATGGCGCTGGGAATGTGAATCAGGTTGAATGCGCGCCTCTGTTGAATTGCCTGTTCCATCATCGCCAGGTCCGCATACCAGTTCGCTCCCAGCGCTTTGACGAGCATCTTCAGGTGCGGCCGGAATATCAGCGCCACCAGGTCTCCATCCAGGGTGCCGCGGAGAATGCCGCGCGCGGAGGAGGCAACTGAGCCACTCACAAAGTACCGGATGCCGAGCGCCGTCAACGCGGCGGTGAGTTCATTGAGGCCCTGCGCCAGTGGGTCCATTTACAATGCCAGTTCAGCACCGTAGATCTTTGAGTACAATTCACCCCCGAGTCTCTGATGGGCGCCTCGCAGAAAGATCTCGCGATCGCCGGCGTGCGGAAAGCGTCGCCGCAGACCGGCTTCGGCGAATGCGCGCAGCATCGCGGAGAGCTCAAATGCCCGCTGCATTCTCTCGCCGGGTGTCATTCGGCGTATCAGTTCCATCTGGTACTGCCAAGCCTCCGGAGATGTGTCGCGCGGCCTCATACCTACATTATCGCCGAGGGCGGCGCGGGCTCGTTCGGATCTCCGGCGTTGGCCAGCGGGATGCGAATCAGAGTAACGGCCAACAACGCCATCACCACGATACCCGCCACGTAGGACGGCTCCTTGAAGGCCGACGGCAGGTTCTTGCCCTGGAAATCGTAGACCGCCTTCACCAGCCCTGCCAATGCTTCGCCCGCGATCAGACCAGATGCCACCAGCACGCCGGTATTCTCGGTGCGCGCGCATTGTGCCTCGTTGAAACGCTTGCGTCGCGCGGCCGAATCCGTGAGCCAGCGAACCACTCCGCCCACGAAGATCGCCGACGTGATCGAGATCGGCAGATACATTCCGATGGCCACCAGCATCGGGCTCTTCACCTTGAACATGATCATCGCGAGGCCGAGTAAGATCCCCGTCACCACCAGCGGCCACGCCATGTCCCCGCCTACGATGCCCTGTGCCAATGAGGCCATCAGCCCGGCCTGCGGCGCGGTCAGCGCCTTGTCTCCAAAGCCGGTGCCGCCCATGTTGATGTTGCCCTGATAGAGAATCATCAACGGGAAGTACATCACCAGGCTGGCCAGCGTCACCGCCACGAGTTCGACAATCTGAATGGTGCGCGGCGTGCCGCCCAGTATGTAGCCCACTTTGAAATCCTGCAACAGTTCGCCCGCCACCGCCGAGGATACACAGACAACCGCCGCCACTCCCAGCACCGCCACGACGCCGGGAGCGCCCGATACGCCCATCGATACCATCAGCAGCGCGGCGATCACGAGGGTGGAAAGGGTCAACCCCGAAATCGGATTGTTGGACGACCCGATGACGCCCACCAGGTAACCGGACACAGTTGCGAAGAAGAACCCCACTACCAACATCACCATCGCAGCCGCAATGCCGCCCGACACCAGGCCCGAAAGATAAATGTACAGAATGCACATCACCACGAACGTGCAGCCGATCAGCGCGAACACGGTCTTCGAACTCATGTACCGTTCGGTGCGTGAGACCGTCTCCGCGGCGGGTTGCCCGCCTTTCAATTCGGCGAAGGCCTTGCCCAGGCCGGCGATCAGGTTCTTGCGCATCTTGAACAGCGTGAAGCAGGTGCCCACCATCATGCTGCCCACCGCGATGGGGCGTACGATGAAGCGCCACACGGCATTGGCCAAGGCCAGCCAGTCTTCGTCCCGCGCGCCCGCCGGCAGGAAGGCCTGCAACTGCGGTCCCATGAAGAAAATCAGCAGCGGAATCAGTAGTCCCCACGCGACTACGGAGCCCGAAAAATTGAGCGCCGCCAACTCGGGACCAATGATGTAGCCCACGCCGATGAACGCGGGGCTGACGGTGGGCGCCGAGACGGCCGAAACGCCCCCCGCGGTCAACACATTGGTGCTGCCGAGCGGCCCTAACCGCAGCGTGCTCGACCCAAGCTTGCCTACCCGGAAGAAGAAGTCGCGGTCGGGCGCGAACAGGTTGAACACGCCGCCCAGATAGACGGCCGCGCCGAAACCGATGTTATAGAACAGGTACTTCGCGGCGCGCGCGCCGGCTTGGCCCGCCTTGTGAATTTCCGCCGCGGCCACCGATTCCGGGAAGGGCAACTCCTTGTCCTCCACCATCACGCGGCGAATCAGTGAAACGAACAGCACGCCTAGCACTGAGCCCACCAACATCAGTGATGTGGACTTCAGGTACGCGGGGTCCACCGCCAGCGCCCACATGCTCGCCCAGAAACCCAGACCCTTGGGGATCACCGGCGGCGTCCACACGTGAGCGATGAAAAACGCCGGCAGCGTGAACACCGCGCCTGCCGCCACCGACTCGCCGATCGACCCGGCGGTGCGCGCGATATTCTCTTCGAGGATCGAGCCCTTGAAAACGCGCAGCACCGCCATGCCGATCACCGCCGCCGGGTACGTGGCCGCGATGGTCTGGCCGGCGCGCAGGCCCAGGTAGGCATTGGCGGCGCCCAGGATGACGCACATCACCAAGCCGAGCAATACGGCTCGCCAGGTGAACTCGCGCATCTGCATGCCTTCGGGTACGAAGGGCTTGAACTTCGGCTTCACCTCGGGAGGGGGCGTCATGAAAGCTTGGACCTCACTTTATCGCTCAGGGATTTTCCGTCCACGGACTTGCCGGTCAGCTTGGCCTGTACGGCCTTCATTACAACACCCATCTGCTTGATGGATGTAGCGCCGGTCTCCGCCATGGCGGCGGCAATCGCGGCGTCTACTTCTTCCTCGCTGGCGCCGGCGGGCAGGTAGCTTTCGAGCATCACCTTCTCGGCCTCTTCCTTCTCGGCCGACTCGGTGCGTCCCGCCTTGCGGTACATATCGGCGGCGTCGATGCGCTGCTTGATGAGGATCTTGAGGACCTGCATCTCGGCGGCTTCGTCGATGGGTTTCGGCGAGTCGACTTTCAGTTTCATCAAGGCGGCTTTCAGCATGCGAAGTGCGCTCAACCGCGCGGCATCGCCGCTCTTCATGGCGGCGACCATTTCCTGCTGCACCTGATCGATAAGGGGCATGATGTTTGTTATTATACGGCCTCGCGTTTGCGGGCTCGCGGCGAGTTTCGGACTTGTCCCGCCACCTTCAGACATAGCACGCGAAGTAAGGACTGGAGCGGGGCGATGCAGACACGCGATTGAGGGCAAAGGGCGGATATTTTTCGGTAGGGTAAAACGCTTTCAGGGAAGAGGCCGCTCTCTTGCGGTCGCGGCTCCGATTGGGATGCGGCACTTTGCGACGGAAAGCGGGAAGCGTTCGGTGATACACTTCGTCCGGGAAGACGACGAATCCATGAAACCACCATCGAACGTCAAGACGCCAGCGCAATACATCGACTCACTCCCCGCCGATCGTGCGAAGACGATCGCGACGGTGCGCGCACTCGTGAACAAGCACATTCCCCGCGGCTACGATGAGTGCCTCGTCTGGGGCACGATCGGCTGGGCGATCCCCCTATCTCGATATCCAGACACTTACAACAAGCAGCCGATTTGCTATGTCGCGCTCTCGTCGCAGAAGAACTACTGCTCGCTCTACCTGATGGGCGCGTTTTGGAGTGCGAGTCAGCTCGAGCAGCTGAAGGCGGCGTTCAAGGCGGCGGGGAAGAAGCTCGACATGGGGAAGTGTTGCGTTCATTTCGAGTCGCCGGACGATTTGCCGCTCGAAGCGATTGGCGAGCTGATCTCGGCGATTTCGAGCGAGAAGTGGATCGAGATGTACGAACAATCGCGCTTGATGAC
>JBDTPR010000278.1:0-8191 GCA_039932635.1 Candidatus Solibacter sp. | reverse complement strand
TGCCGCGGGCACCAGGAACACGGTCAGCGCCACACTTAGCGCGAGTCCGCCGAGGATGGCGCGCGCCAGCGGCGCATACGCCTCGCTGCCCGCACCCAATTTCAACGCCATCGGCAGCAGTCCGATAATGGTGGCGAGCGACGTCATCAGCACCGGGCGCAAACGAACGCGGCAGGCGAGTCCCACTGCATCGCGCACGCCCATACCCTCGCCGCGCAGGTGGCGCGTGAACTCAACAATCAAGATGCTATTCGACACCGCGATGCCCACCAGCATCACCACGCCCATCAGCGACATCACGTTCAACGTCGTGTCGGTGAGCCATAACGTCAGGATCACGCCGGTTAGCCCCGGCGGCACCGCCATCAGAATCAGGAACGGATCGATGAACGATTGAAACTGCGCCACCAGAATCAGGTAGAGTAGCACCAGCGCGAGACAAAGCCCCAGCGCAAAGCTGGTGAACGAAGCGCGCATCCCTTGCACCATGCCGCGCAGTTGCACGCTCAAGCCCTCGGGCACCTTGGTGCCCGCAATCACGCCATCGATCGAGGTCGCGATCTTGCCGAGATCTTCCCGCAGCGGTCGGACGTACACATCGATCGTCCGTCGCAATTGGTAATGATCGACTTCGGTAGGCGCGCTGACGCGCTTGATATTCGTGATGGCGTCGAGCCGGGCGGGTTGAACGCTCGCCGCGCCGCGCAGCGGAATCGCGCGAAGATCGCCCAGCGTCTGCACCTGCGCCTCGGGATACTGCACCGTCAGCATGTAGTCGTTGCCGTTCTTCGGATCGATCCAGTAGCTGGGCGCGATCATCTGGTTCGACGTCAGCGCCGTGATTAGATTGCCGACCACCTCCCGCTGATCCAGGCCGAGTTGCCCCGCCCGCGTGCGATCCACATCCAGCTGCAGCGCCGGGTAATCGATATCCTGCGGGATGAAGACATCGGCCACGCCGGGGATCTTGCGGATCTGCGATGCCAGTCGATTCGCCGTGGCGAACGCGCGCTCCATATTGGTTCCCGCCACCTGCACATCGATCGGCGCGGGCATTCCCATATTCAGCACAGCATCCACCATTCCGCCCGATTGGAAGTACGCGCGCAATTCCGGCAACTCGGTTTCGATGCGCCGCTTGACCAGCGCCATGTACTCGTAGCTGCCGGTCTTGTGGCCTTCCTTCAGGCTGACCTGCACGAAGCTCGTGTGCGCCCCGCTATTGCTCGTGTAGATGGACGAGAACCCAGGCGCGGTGCCGATATTGGACACGATGATGTCGAGGTCCTCCGGCGCCACAATTTTGCGAATTAGTTCTTCCACTTTGATTACTTCGCTCTCAGAAATCGCCAGGCGGGTTCCGGTGGGCGCCTTGAGGTTGATCAGGAACTGGCCGGCGTCGGTTCGCGGGAAGAACGAAAGTCCCAGTTGCGGAAAGATGCCGAGACTCGCCACAAAGGCCACTGCGAAGACACCGAGCGTCATCACCGGGCGGCGCAGCGTGAAGCCTAACGCGCGGTCGTAGAATTTCAAGAAGCCCTCGAACCGGTTGTTGAACCACATGTTAAACCGGTCCGTCAGATTCCACCGGTTGCGCGCGTGATCCACCGTCACCGGCACTTCCGAAGAAGGCGTGCCATGATGCGCCGGGGCTTTGATAAAGCGCGCGCAGAACAGCGGCACCACCGTCATCGCCACCGCATAAGAGGCGAACAGAGCCAGGGCCACGGCCAGCGCCAGCGCGGTAAACAGATAGCGGCTCACGCCATACAAAAACGTCACAGGGAAGAAGACCACCACGGTGGTGAGCGTTGCCGAGAGCACCGGCAGCGCCACTTCGCGCCCGCCCTTCTCCGCGGCCTCCGCGGGCGATTCCCCGGCCTCCAGATGCCGGTAAATATTCTCCAACACCACCACCGAGTTATCGATCAGGCGCGAGAAGGCCAGCGCCAGTCCGCCCAGCACCATGCTGTTGATGGACCCGCCGCCGAAGCCCAGCGCGATGAACGCCGCCAGCGCCGAAAGCGGAATCGAGAAAAACACCGCCAGCGTGGCGCGGAAGCTGCCCAGGAAGATCAGGATCAGCAGCGAGGTCAGCAGCAGTCCGATGCCGCCTTCGTGCAGCAGCGTCTCAATCGCCGTCTTCACGAAGACCGATTGATCGA
The DNA here is from genome assembly GCA_039932635.1 of Candidatus Solibacter sp. Classification (GTDB taxonomy): domain Bacteria; phylum Acidobacteriota; class Terriglobia; order Bryobacterales; family Bryobacteraceae; genus Solibacter. The sequence goes on along the minus strand of JBDTPR010000278.1, from coordinate 6,026 downwards.
ACGTCACGCGCGTGACCAATTGCTTGGGAACGTCGAAGAGGTTCTTAACCGCGTCCTTGATGCCATCCACCACGGCAATCGTATTGGTGTCGCCGCCCTGCTTGAGCACCGGCACATACACCGACCGCTGCCCGTCCACGCGCACCATGTTGGTCTGAATCTGCTGCGCGTCCTTCGCGATGCCGATATCGGCCACGCGCACCGGAGCCTGGCCCACCGTCTTCACAGGCAACTGGTTGATCTCCGCAATGCTGCGCAGTTGGCTGTTGGTGTAGATGTTGTAATCCAACTGCCCGATCTGCACATCGCCCGCCGGAAGAATCAGGTTGGCATTGTTGACGCTGCGCACCACGTCCATCAGGCTCAATTGATGGGCCTCAAGTTTGAACGGATCGGCGTAGACCATGATCTGGCGGTAGCGCCCGCCGAACGGCGGCGGCACGCTGGCGCCCTGCACGCCCGCGATCTGGTTGCGCACCTGGAACTGCGCCAAATCGCGAAGCTTAGTCTCGTCCAGCCCTTCGCCCTTCACCGTGACGAGGCACACGGGAAGGCTCGATGCGTCGAACTTCAGAACCACGGGCGGCAGCGTCCCCGGCGGCAGGCGCCGCAATTGCGCCATCGCAAGATTGGAAATCGTCGTCACCGCCGAGTCCGGATTCGTGCCCGGCTGGAAGTAAACCTTGATCACGCTCACACCGGGCAGTGACCGCGATTCGATGTGCTCGATCCCCGCGCCCAGCGTGAAGAAGCGCTCGAAGCGGCTGGTGATGTCGGCCTCGATCTGTTCGGGCGGCATGCCGTTGTAAAACGTCGCGACCACCACCACCGGGATATCCATCGAAGGGAACATATCCACCGGCATGCGCGCGAGCGTGCTGACGCCAAGCACCGCGACGATCAGGCACAACACCACGATGAAGTAGGGATTACGTATGGCGAAGCCTGACATGGCTATTCCTTGGAAGCGGACATTGCGGTGAGTTTCGGATGCACGGCCTCGCCCACCTGCAGGCTTGCCCGTCCGGCGAGCACCACCATGTCGCCTGCGGCGAGCCCGTTCTTCACCTCCACCCGCTCGGCCGTCTCCATGCCGGTTTCGATCTTGCGCATCTCCACGCGGTTATCGGCCGTCACCACCATCACCTGCCCCGTCGCGTCCACCGCAGCCGAAGGCACGGCCAGCACCTGCTTGCGCTGCGAGAGCGTCAGATCGACCTCGGCGTACATGCCGGGAATCAGCACCATTGAGGCGTTCGGCACATCCACCTCGGTATCCATCGTGCGCGTGGAGGAGTTGAGTTTGTCCGTGAAGCGCGCCACCACGCCGGGGAATGTGCGGTTCAGCGTCTGCACCCGCACCTCCACGCGCTGCCCGATATGTACCGTGGGCACGGCGGATTCCGGCACCGGCAGAATCAGGCGCAGGCGGCTGTTCTCGGAGAGCCGCGCCACCGGCATCGCCTGCGTCTGCGAAGCGGTGCCCGCCTGAATCATGGAGCCCATATCGGCATAGCGCTTCGTGATCACGCCGGCGAAAGGCGCGGTGACGCGCGTGTAGTCCATCAGCGTTTTCACTTTGGAGGCATCGGCCGTATTGACGTGCACCTGCTGTCGCGCGGCGGCGAGACCAGATTTCGCGGCGGCGATCTGCGCCTCCGCCACCAGGTCGCGGCTCTTCGCGTCATCGATCTCCTGCTGCGCGATCAGTCCAGGACGCTTGGCCAGGACAGCGGCGAGGCGCTCGTAGGAGAGGTGCGTCATCTGGTGGACGGATTCGGCCCGCTGCAACTCATCGCTGGCGCGCGCCACTTCGGCGGTAGCTCGCTCCGTGCTGGCATCCGCGCGCCGCAGGTCGTCGCCCATCTCGGGGACTTCCAGGGTCGCGAGCAACTGACCCTGGCGCACACGGTCGCCGACATCGAACTTAATCTCCTTGATGTAGCCAGCCACCTTGGCCATCACGTCGATTTCCTGGAAGGGCTTGAACTCGGCCGTCAGTACCAGGTTGTGAGCCAGATCCTCGGTAGTAACTTTGGCAACCGCAACCGTAGGAATATCGGGAGCGGACGCCACCGCATTGAGTTGTTTGGAGCAGGAAACACTAAGCAGGAAACTCAGACACACAACGAGCGAGGCAATCCAGCGCGACAGCACCATGCCTCATGTTATGGGGGGTGGGGGGTGGGATTGAATACGGCAGACGCCGTATGCGGGACGGCCATTTCGGGCCGTCCCGCACCTTACGTTTCTTTACTTATGAGCGACTTACCGCCGGGCAACCTGCTGCGGCCCGCTGGCGTAACTCAGCGCCATGGCCGCCCAACTGGTAGCCGCGTTGGAAATCCACTGGTCGTGCCCGTGCGGGAAAGCAGTGTCGAAATACGGCTGGATTTTCGGCGCGCGGCTCTTCACATACCAGGTGCCGTCCACTGCCTGCGTCTGCATAAGGTACTGCACACCACGGCGGTAGGCCGGATCCTTCACGGTGACTCCGAGTTCGTGGAGCGTGTACAGCGCCTGCCCGGTGGCGTAGGCGTCGCTCGCGAGATCTGGAGTCTGACCCCAGCCGCCATCTTCACGCTGCAAACCCATCAGCCGGCGGACCGCGTTCTCGGTAGCGCGGCGATTGGCGCCCGCCCACTTGAGTCCGAGCAGTTGCATGTTCGCATCCTCGGTCGTCTTCGGAGTGTTGGTGGCCAGCCAGCGGGCGGCGCGTTCGACGCGCTTCTGCAGATCGACCTTGCGTCCCGCGGCGCCGTACGCCTGCAGGACCCGAATGCCGATCGCGGTGCGGGAGAAGTCGCCGTCTTCCATCGGCGCGCGGGCCATCCAGCCGATGTGCCAGTTGCCGGCGGCCTTCTGCTGCGCCACCACGTTGTGGACCAGAGCGTCGGTGGCAGCGTCAGGCACCACGTTCTCGCTGGCGAACTGCAAGCCGGCGTACAGCAGGATGTCAACCACCGGCGGATCGCCGCGTTGCATAAGGGGCTGCTGAAAACCGGCGAAGGCCAACTGCACGCCCTTCACTTCCGCTGCCTTGGCATCCATATTGACGGGGACGTGATTGGCATAGGCGGCGTTGACGGCCATCGAGACCAGGTTCTGCGCATGGCAGGCGCCGCAGCCGCCTTCCTTAAAGAAGGAGCCGCTGGTATTCTGCAGTACCGCGATGGCGCGCGTCGCACCGATGCGCGGATCGAGCTTGCCGAGCACGGAAGCCGGAATGATTACGCGAGCGTCCTGCGACTTCTCACGGGTGATACCGAATTCCCGCAGGATCGCCGCGTTGTTGTACTTTTTCGCCCACGCTGCGGCGGTCGCTCCGGTAGTGTCCTTTATCCCGATATCGGCGCCGCGTTGCAGGAGCAGGTGCACGGTGCGCGGGTCGGCGTGGTCGGTGGCGACGGCCAGCATCAGCGGCGTCATATTGCGGACGTCCACGGCGTTGACCTTGGCGCCGGCATCGAGCAGCGTCTTCACCAGCTCGGGGCCGCCATAGGGCGCGGCGAGCATCAGCGCAGTGAGGTTGCCGAGTGCGATCGGGCCGTTCTTCACGGACTCGAATTTTTCACTCGTAACGGCGTTGACGTCGGCGCCCTTGGCGAGCAGCAATTCGACGGCTTTGAGATTGCCGTTGCCGGCAGCCCACATCAGGGGCGTGCGGCCGGCCTCGTCCTTCGCATCAACTGCGGCGCCCTTTTCCAGGAACGCGCGAATGCTGACCAGGTCGTTGGACGCCGCCGCAGCCACCAGTGCCGGGCCTTCCACTTCGGCGCCCTGCTGCAGCAGGAAGCGCACCGTGGGCCCGGAACCATCGTTGGCGGCAGCGAGGAACAGAGCGGTGCGGCCCATCTTGGATTTCAGGTTGACGTTTGCGCCCGCGGCCACGAGGATGCGGACTTTTTCGGGCTCGGCGATGGCCCACATCAGCGGGGTCGCGCCGAAATCGTTCTGCGCGTTAACCTCCGCACCGGCGGACAGAATCGCCCGCAGGGCTTCCACGCTACCGTTGGCCGCGGCGTAGTGCAGCGGGGTGGTGGCGTGCTTGTCCTTGCACTTCACGCCCTGAGTCTTCACCAGGGCGTTCAGCGTTCCCAGATCGTTCTTGCGAATGCTCTCGTAGTATTGGTCGGCGGGATCCGGTCCCTGCGCGAAGCCCGAAACCGCCAGCGCCAGCACGCCGGCGAGCAGCGCAACCGTACCCAGCCTGAATTCATTCCGCATACTTTTCTCCTCTGACGGGTTACGCGCAGCACAAGAGGAAACCGGCTCACATTTTTTTGGATCCCTACGTCATAATGGCTGAAGGCTTTTTTTCTATGAGTGCTGGTTCCGTACCCGATGTAACGCAGCTACTGGTCAACTGGAGCAAAGGCGATCAGGCCGCGCTCGATCAGTTGATGCCGCTAGTGTATGGCGAGCTTCGACGCCTGGCCGGTGCCTACTTGCGCCGCGAGCGCAGCAATCACACCCTGCAGAGCACCGCCCTGGTTCACGAAGCCTTCATGCGCCTGGTGAATCAGCAGGATGTCCAGTGGCGGAACCGGGCGCATTTCTATGCCATTGCGGCGCAGATGATCCGCCGCATCCTTGTGGATTACGCGCGTTCGCAACATGCCGAGAAGCGTGGTTCGGGCGCGATCAAGTTGGCGCTCGACGAAGCCATGGCCGTGCCGCAGAGCGGCGCCGATATCGACCTGCTGGGCCTGAACGACGCGCTGGATCGCCTCGCCGAGTTGGACGAACGGCAGGGCAAGATTGTGGAGTTGCGCTTTTTCGCCGGCCTCTCCATCGAGGAGACCGCCGAGGTGATGCACCTTTCGCCGGCCAGCATCAAGCGCGAATGGCAGACCGCCCGAGCCTGGCTCTTCCGCGAGATGACTCGGACCCAGGCCAACCCCGTCTAGCAGATCTGTCATCTTGGTCCTCTCTGGTCCTCACCAAATTCAGCGTTGATGCCGAGGTCTGCGAGTAGTCGCAGTTTTGGCAAGCCGAGACGGATTCGTAGTCGTCCTCGGCCGTGACGATGTTTGGTTTATCGCAACAAGGGTTCATTTCCGATTTCATTCTCGTTCCTCGGCTTCATTCTCTTTCCGCGACCAGCGCCTGCTTGAGCTAAGGAATGTATAAGTCTTTGGATATCTGATAGATAAAAATGTCGATGTTCGCGAAATAGAATCAATGCGGGCATAACCGTGTAACGTTTCCGCGCCGCGGCAGTATTACTCTCTAGAGGTGTCCGTGAATCTTGGGATCCGTTTACGACTGTCGGTGTTGGGAGCGATTGCAGCCTTCGGCCTGGGGGCGCAGACGCCCGCCTTCGAAGCGGCATCCATCAAGCGCAACGATGGGGTCAGCCCGAACACGCGCATCGATCTCTCCGGCGGCCGGGTCACCATGACCAATGCCACGCTGAAGACTCTGATTCGCAACGCCTACGACATCCTGAGCTTCCAACTCGCGGGCGGTCCGCGCTGGCTGGATTCGGAGAGCTTCGACATCGTAGCCACCACCGGCAGCCCCGAGAAAATCTCCACCGAACAATTCCGCAAGCTCTTACAGAGCCTGCTCGCGGAGCGCTTCCAACTCAAGGTCCACCGGGAGAAACGGGAGACCTCGGTCTATGCGCTGGTGCCCTCGAAAGAGGGGCCGAAATTTCAGACAGGGGACGCGACGCAGGAGGCTGGCATCAACACTTCGAAGTCGGCGGGCCACGCGCGGATGAAGGGCACCAACGCCCCACTGGCATTGCTGGCCAGCAACCTGGGTAATCAGTTGGGCGGCATCGTCGAAGACAAGACTGGAATGCCCGGCGTCTACAACTGGCTGCTGGAGTGGGACCCGGACCCAACCGCCGAATCCACCCTGCCCTCCCTGCTGGCAGCGCTGCCGCAGCAATTGGGAGTCCGCCTGGAAACTCGCAAGGGTTTCATGGACATGCTGGTGATTGACACCGTCAACCATCCGACGGCTAACTGACTTGATCTCAACTCCCGTCAGAGCCGCGACCGTGAGGGAGCGGT
>JBDTPR010000277.1:0-8197 GCA_039932635.1 Candidatus Solibacter sp. | reverse complement strand
CACTGCATCTGGCCGATGTAGTGGAGCGGGCCGTGCCTAGGACGGGCCGTTTGCATCCTGCCACGAAGACCTTCATGGCGCTGCGAATGGCGGTCAACGAAGAACCCAAGGAACTGGACCGTTTACTCGAAATTGGTCCCGGATTGTTGAAGAGCGGTGGGCGAATGGTCGTAATCAGCTTCATGTCCAGCGACGACCGAGCGGTAAAAGAAAAGTTTAAGGCGCTGGGATATTCGGGGCAGTACACGGTACTGACCAAGCACCCGTTACAACCGACAGACGAAGAGAGCGCATCGAACGCGGCATCACGCAGCGCGAAATTAAGAGCGCTGGAACGGATTTAGGCCCAGTGGGCCGGAGGTAAATACCATGGCGACGCTATCCGCATTTCTGAAAAAGAACGAAGCCCCCGCGGCGTCACCGCAGGGAGCCGATGCCACGCGCAGAATGCGCGCAGTGCGCGACCCCTTCCAACTTCGTGCCTTGCCGCACGAGCACCTCTTCCTGTACAACAAGCGGATCGACAATTCGCGCCTCGTGCGCGAAGCCGACCCCAAGTCGCGCGGCGCCTGCTGGAGCGCGATTGGCGCGGCGTGCGTTCTCGGCGTGCTGTTGACTAGCGCGTTCGCGCCGTCGGTCGCCACCACCATCGCGGGCTACAAGGTGGAAGCGTTGCGCATCGAAGAGCGCCGGCTGATGGAAGAACGCCGCGGCCTGGATTTGCAGGAAGCGCAACTGCTGAGCCCGGCGCGGTTGGATCTACTGGCCAGGCAGAACAACCTGGTGGCTCCGTCACCGGGCCAGGTCTCCCACCTCGAAGGCAAGCCGCAGGGCGCCGTCGCGATGGCCAAGTAAGGAAGAGGAGCCGTGAGTTCTTCACGCTGTGCACCATGGTTGAGCGCCGTCTTACAGTTCTCGCCCTCATCGTCCTCTTGTGGGGCGGGGCAATCCTCAAGAATCTGATCAAGCTGCAGATCGTGCAGCACCAGGAATACGCGAAGCGGGCTCGCTCCATTCAGGAAATGGTGGTGGAGATTCCCGCTCCGCGCGGATCCATCTACGACCGTGAGGGCCGTCCGCTCGCCATGAGCCTGGCCTCGCGCAACGTCGTCATTAATCCCATGAAAGTGGACGTGGGCGTCGCGAGCGACCTGCTCGGGCAGTTGCTGCACCTGGATCGCTCCGAGCTTTTCATTAAGATCAAACAGGCCGCCGAGACGAAGCGCGGCTTCCTCGTAGTCAAGCGCCAGATCTCGACCGACGAATACGAGAACCTGCTGCATCTCAAGACGCGCGGCGTGGAGTGGTTCAGCCTGGCGCACGAGAGCCAGCGGCACTATCCCAACGGCACTCTTGCGGCGCACGTCCTGGGCTCGGTGGATTTCGAAGAGCACGGCAACGCCGGCATCGAGAAGGGCCTCGAACAGGAATTGCGCGGAGTTCCCGGCAAGATCCGGCTACTGGCCGACGTGCATCGCCGCGGCATCTCGCCGCAGACCACGATTCCGGCCAAGCCCGGCGTCTCGCTCACGCTGACCATCGACGAGCGCCTGCAGTTCGTGGCGGAGCGTGAGATCGCGGCCGCCGTGGAGTCGCACAACGCGCAATCCGGCAGTGTCGTCGTCATGCGGCCCGACACGGGCGACATTCTGGCCATGGCGAGTTACCCCACCTACGATCCCAACGTGCCGATGGAACGCGGAGAGAGCCAGAAGCCGCGCATGAATCACGCCTACAGCGTGCCGTTCGAACCGGGGTCGGTGTACAAGGTAGTGACTTACTCGGCAGGGTTTGAAACCACCAACCTGCGCCCGGAAACACCGATCAATTGTAATGGCGGCATCCTCAGACTGGGGATTCGGACGATTCACGATTCCCACTCGGGTACGTGGGTAGTTCCGGCGATGTACGCCTTCGCGCATTCGAGCAACATCGGCGCGATTCAGGTCGGGTTCAAGGTCGGCCAGCCGACTATGTACGACTACATGAAGCGCTTTGGCTTCGGTCAGAAGACCGGGTTGCCGCTGCCCGGCGAATCGCCGGGGAAGGTGTACCGCCTGGAGAAGTGGGGCAAGACCTCGCTGGCATCGGTGAGCATGGGACAGGAAGTCAGTGTGACGACGGTACAGTTGGCGCAGGCCGCGGCCGCGGTGGCGAATGGCGGGATGTTGGTAAAGCCACGCCTGGTGCTGAAGCGCAACGACCGCACGGAATCGCAGGCGACGCCGGTCCGAATCCTGAAGCCCGAGACCGCGATCACGATGCGCCGCATGATGGAAGATGTGGTGCTCACCGGCACGGGCAGCCGTGCGCGCCTGGCGGGATACTCGAGCGGCGGTAAGACCGGCTCGGCGCAGATCTACGACTTCGCGTCCAAACACTACACGCACACCTATAACGGATCGTTCATGGGCTTCGCGCCGGTGACCAATCCTCAGGTGGTGGTGGTGGTGACGTTGAACGGCACACACGGCGAATCCGGCTTCGGCGGCAGTTCCGCGGCGCCCACCTTTAAGATTGTGACGGCGGAAGCACTGCGAGTTGGCGAGGTGCCCAAGGACTTGCCGGAGAAACTTCCGACGCCGACTTTGGTGGCGAAGAACGCGGCCGACCTGAACGACCTCGCGCTTAGCGATCTGGAGCGCGTGAATGAAGACCTGCTTGCCGAAGCAGACGAAAGCCTCGTCGCCGCCGCGCCCGCGCCGCTCAGTGCGCTGGCTCAGGGTCCGCCGGTAGCGATCGTGCCGGCGCCGCCCGCGCCGCCGAAACCGCAGGGTCCGCGAGTGCCGAATTTCCGAGGCATGACGATGCGCGCGGTACTGGCAGAGGCAGCCGCAAAGGGCCTCTCGGTGCTGCCCGATGGGAACGGAATCGCGCGTCTGCAGTCGCCGCCGCCCGGCGCCCCGCTGCAAAAGGGAGAACGCATCCGCGTACAGTTCGTCCGATGAACCTTGGCGAAATACTCTCGGGTGTAGCGCTGCTTCAGCCGCTTGCGCCGGAACTCGCTCAGGTGGAAATCGCCAGCATTGAGTTCGATTCGCGCCGGGCTTCCGCGCAGTCGCTGTTCTTTGCGTTTCCGGGGAGTAAGGCGGATGGCCGGCAGTTCGCGGCTGACGCACTCTCGCGCGGCGCGGTGGCAGTGGTCAGCGAATCGCCCGCGCCACCGGAATTCGCGGGACGCTGGTTGCAGGTTGCACACGGCCGCCAGGCGCTCTCCGTGGCAGCACGAAATTTCTACGGCAAGCCAGACGAGCGACTGCTCCTCACCGGCATCACTGGGACCAATGGTAAGACCACCACCGCGTACCTTGTGGATTCGGTGCTGCGCGCCGCGGGCAATATTACGGCGATGATAGGCACCATCGAATATCACCTGGCCGGAGAGGTGAGGAAGGCGGTCAACACGACGCCGGAATCGCTCGACCTGATGCGCCTCTTCGCGGAATTGGAAAGCGTGGGCGGCACGCACGTCACCATGGAGGTCTCGTCGCATGCTCTGGCGTTGGGGCGGGTGTATGGGATGAATTTCCACACCACACTCTTCAGCAATTTGACCCGCGACCATCTGGATTTCCACGGCGACATGGAGACGTACTTCAGCGCCAAGCAATTGCTGTTCGAAGGTGCGGGCGGTGCGCCGCCGCGTTACGCGATCCTCAACCGCGACGATGAATGGGCACGCCGCATAAAGGTGAAGGCGGGGACGGAAGTGATGTGGTACGGCTTGGGACCGGATGCCGCGTTACGTCCGCGCCACATCGCGTCGGGCTTCAGCGGCTTGCGCTTCGACCTGCAGTACGGCAAGCAGCGCCTGCCCATCGAATCGCCATTGATAGGCAAGATCAACGTGTACAATATCCTGGCGGCGTGCGCGGCGGGCCTTTCGTACGGGCTTGCGCCGGAAATCATCGCGCGCGGAATCGCCGACCTCAAGGCTGTCCCGGGCAGGTTCGAGCGCGTCGATGAAGGACAGCCCTTCGTCGTGGTCGTGGACTACGCGCATACCGACGATGCCCTGCGCAATGTGATCTCGGTGGCGCGCGGACTCAGTCCCAAGCGCGTCATCACCCTCTTCGGCTGCGGTGGCGATCGCGACCGTGCCAAGCGGCCACTCATGGGCCAGGCGGCGGCGGAGGCGAGCGACTTCGTGGTGCTGACCAGCGACAATCCGCGCTCCGAAGATCCGCTGATGATCATGAACGATGCGCTGGTGGGCATCCGTCGCACCGACGTGCCGCACGTGGTGGAGCCAGACCGGCAGGCGGCAATCGTGCGGGCGCTGAAGGAAGCGCGCGAGGGCGACATCGTCATTCTGGCAGGCAAGGGACACGAGACTTACCAGGTCCTAAAAGACAAGACCATCGACTTCGACGATCGTGCGGTGGCGCGAGAAGTGCTTAAGGGGTATGGGTATCACAAGACCCTTTGAACCATGACCCTGAATCTTCAAGAGGTTGCGCGCGCCGTGGGCGCGAAGGCAGAACCCGAGTCTCGAAAAGTGAGCGGTTGGAGTGTGGACACACGGACACAGAATTCCGGCGACGTGTACTTTGCGCTACGCGGCCCCAATCACGACGGGCACAATTTTCTGGCTGCGGCGATTGAAAAAGGTGCAGCGGCGGTGGTGGTGGATCACGCCACAGGAGGGCCGCGCGAGTTGGTGGTGGGCGATACCGAGAGGGCGCTGCAGGACCTGGGGGCGTGGGCGCGCGTGAAGTGGGGCTGGCCGGTCATCGGTGTTACCGGCAGCGCCGGCAAGACCACCACCAAGGACGCCATCGCGCACCTGCTGGAACGCCATTTGCCAACCGGTAAGACCAACGGCAACTTTAATAATCATGTGGGTGTGCCGCTTTCGCTGTTGCGTCTGCCCGACGATTGTCGCGTCGGCGTGATTGAAATGGGGATGAACCACGCCGGCGAAATCCGGCGTCTGGCGGAGATCGCGAAGCCCGATATCGGTGTGGTGACCAATGTGGGTTATGCGCACGCCGAGTTCTTCGATTCTATTGAAGGCATCGCCGCTGCGAAGCGCGAGTTGATCGAAGGGCTGGCCGACCATGGACTGGCGGTCCTGAATGCCGACGATGCACGCGTGGCTGCCTTTGCGGCCCTCCGCCCGAACGTGACTTTCGGCTTCTCGGAAGCCGCGGATGTGCGCGCCGAAAAGGTCGAGCAGACTGCCGCCGGTACGCGTTTCACGGCCTGCGGCATCGACTTTGAAACAGCCCTTTCCGGCCGGCACGCGGTCATGAACCTGCTGGCGGCAATCGCGGTGGCGCGCCAATACGGGGCAGAGGCCGACGACATGCGCGCGGCGGTGGCGAGCTTTGCGGCAGGCAGTATGCGCGGGCAGCGCACCGAACGCCGCGGCATCGTGATCTGGAACGATTGCTACAACTCGAACCCGGAGGCCGCGCAATCCATGCTGGATGTGCTGCGGGAAACGCCCGCGGCGCGGCGCATCGCGGTGCTCGGGGAGATGCTCGAACTCGGCGCGGCGGGCGAGGAATTGCATCGCAGGGTGGGGCGCTACGCGGCGGCTCGCGGAATCGACCTGCTGATTGGTGTGCGCGGCGCGGCTCGCGCCATGGTGGAGGCCGCGGCGCAAGCAGGCATCGAGGCGGAGTTCTTCGAGGATGCTGCCGAGGCGGGCGAGCGCGCCCGCGAAGTGGCTCGCGCCGGTGACGCGGTGTTGTTCAAAGGGTCGCGCGGCGTGAAGGTGGAGAAGGCGTTGGAAAGGTTCACGGAATAATCGCCATGCTCTACTTCCTGCTCTACGAACAGTTGCAAAAAACCTTCAGCCCCTTGCGCGTCTTCGGGTACACAACGTCGCGCACAGCGTTCGCCAGTTTGACGGCGCTATTCCTTTGCATTGCACTCGGGCCGTGGTTGATCAACAAGCTGCGCTACTTCCAGATCGGCCAGTACATCCGCGAAGAAGGGCCGAAGTCGCATCAGAAGAAGGCGGGCACGCCCACCATGGGCGGCGTACTGATCATCATTTCGATTGTGGTGCCGACGCTGCTATGGGCAGATCTGCGCAATCCCTACATTTGGATTGCGACTCTCACGCTGCTGGCATTCGGCTGGATCGGCTTCCTGGACGACTACGCCAAGGTGACCAAGCAGCGTAACCTGGGCCTGAGCGGCAAGCGCAAACTCGTCTACCAGTTTCTGGTGGGGTTCTGTTTCGCCGCGGCACTGCTTTTCATGCGCGCGTGGGGCGATTTCAACACCGCGATGAACTTCCCGTTCATCAAGACCTTCAAACCGTCGCTGCTGATGCCGGAGTTGATGGCGAATCCGTGGACGTACGTGATCGGCGTGGCGCCGTTTTGCATCTTCGTGGCGCTGGTGGTGGTGTTCAGTTCCAATGCCGTCAATCTTACCGATGGCCTGGACGGACTAGCCATCGGGCTAATGGTGATCGCCGCCGGTGCGTTGACGATTCTCACCTATGCGGGCGGCCACGCGCAGCTTGCTCAGTATCTTCAATTGGCGCGTAATGCGCGCACCGCCGAGCTGACCATATTCTGCGGCTCGATGACCGGAGCGAGCCTCGGTTTCCTTTGGTACAACGCGCATCCGGCGGAAATTTTCATGGGCGACGTCGGCTCGCTCGGACTCGGCGGCGCCATGGCCGCGGTGGCCGTGCTGATCAAACAGGAAGTGCTGTTGCTGTTCATCGGCGGCATTTTCATGGTGGAAGCGGTGTCGGTGATTCTGCAGGTTGGCAGCTACAAACTGCGCAACGGGAAACGCATTTTCAAGATGGCGCCGCTGCACCATCATTTCGAGGCGCTGGGGTGGGCGGAGTCTAAGATCATCGCGCGCTTCTGGATCGCCGGCCTGGTGCTGGCGCTGTTCGCGCTGACGACGTTGAAACTACGATGACGCTGAAGGGCACACAGGCGCTGGTTGTCGGCATGAAGAAGTCGGGCGTGGCCTCGGCGGCGCTCCTGCTGCGCGAGGGCGCGGTGGTGCGCGCCACCGATCTCAACCCGCTCGAAACGCTGCCAGGCGTGGCCGAACTCGGCATTCCCTTCGCGCAGCAGTCGCCCGAAGTGTTCGAAGGCGCGGACCTGATCGTGTTGTCGCCCGACGTGCCGGCGGACCTCGCACCGCTCGAAGCAGCACGAAAGCGCGGCGCGCGTGTGATCGGCGAAGTCGAACTGGCGGCGCCGTTTCTGAAGGGACGCACCATCGGGATCACGGGATCCAACGGGAAGACCACCACTACCAGTCTGATCGGACACATCCTGCGCGAAAGCGGCGTCACCGCGCAGGTGGGCGGCAATATCGGATTGGCCGTCACGGCGATGATTGACAGTTCGCGCGCCGACGGGTGGAACGTGCTGGAGCTTTCCAGCTTTCAACTGGAGACGATCTCGGAGTTTCACGCCGAGATCGCGCTAGCGCTGAATGTCACGCAGAATCACTTGGACCGTCACCACACCTTCGAGAATTACGCGGCGGCCAAGGCGCGCTTGTTCGAAACCCAGCGGCCGGGCGACCTCGCGGTGTTGAATGCGGAAGACCCCGTGTGCGTGAGCTACGCGGCACGGACCGCGGCTTCCGTGCAATGGTTCAGCAGCCTCAGGAAAGTGGAACCGGGCGCTACGCTGTGCGGGGACAAGTTGGTGGTTGGCGGCAAATTGTTGATGGCGGCCGGCGAGATTCCGATCCGCGGACGGCACAATGTCGAGAACGTGCTGGCGGCGGCGCTCGCGGCATCCCGCGTGGGCGTAGCGCACACTGATATCGCGGCGGCGGTGCACACCTTTCGCGCCGTCGAGCACCGTTTGGAATTCGTGCGTAAGGTTCGCGGCGTGGATTTCTATAACGATTCCAAGGCCACCAGTGTCGATGCGACACTCAAGGCGCTCGATGCTTTCAGCAGTGGCCTATGGGTGATCCTCGGCGGCAAGGACAAGGGCTCGGATTATCGCGCGCTGCGTGAACCGCTTGCCGCTAAGGCGCGCGCGGCGTTGTTGATCGGTGCGGCGGCGGACAAGATCGCCGATCATTTGCAGGGTGCGGTGGAGTTGGTTCGCGCCGGCACCATCGATGAGGCAATCGCGCACGCGATGGCACATGCGTCGCCGGGCGATACAGTTCTGCTGGCGCCGGCCTGCGCGAGCTTCGACCAGTTTCAAAGTTACGAGCACCGGGGCAGGGTTTTCAAGGAAATTGC
>JBDTPR010000276.1:0-8204 GCA_039932635.1 Candidatus Solibacter sp. | reverse complement strand
TAGGCGAGGCCCCAATCCATCACCATGTCGAGCGTGGGAGGCTGCAAGGCCGCGGTCTTTTCGAACTCCTGAACCGCAAGGTCGTTGCGGCCGGCGACGTAGTAGGCAAAGGCGAGTTGGAAATGGGGGCGGAACTTGTTGGGCGACTTGCGCACGGTGTCCTGCCAGAGGGTGACCGGGTCGCTCCAGACTTCGGCGCGCGCATGGGTGGTGAAGCCGAGGGCCAGCACGATGGCGCCGGCGAGGGCGGCGATCGCCTTGGGTTCCATGCGCAGGCGGCGCAGCAGGTCGATCGCGATCAAGATGAGGCCGAGGATGGGAAGGTACATGCGGCGTTCGGCGAGGGGATCCTGAATCGGCAGGATGCTGGAGGTGGGCGCGAGCAGGATGAGAAAGACGAAGAAGCCGTAGCCGGAGAGCGCAAAGCCGCGGCGGTAGCGCACGGCGAGCGCGGCGAGCGCGAGCAGGGCGATCAGGTAGAATACGGCGCCGTGTTCCAGGATGTTGTGCGAGATGGGGAAATCCCAATCGGCATTGAGGTTGAAGGGCAGCAGGAAATTCAGAATGTAGGTGACGATCACGCGGAACTGCGTGAAGAGGTATTGATACCAGGCGAAGTCCTTCATGGAGAAACCGGCGCTGCCGCCGGTGCCGGTACCGAGAATGAGGCTCCAGAAGAGAGCGATGCCGGCGGCCGCTCCGAGGGCGAGCACGGCGTAGAGTTTCCAGTTGGCGCGCACGGCGGCGAGCGGCGAAGCCTCATTCCACCAGAGGTCGGTGAGCAGGAAGAGAGCGGGTAGCACCACGGCCTGCTCCTTGGACAACATTGAGGCGCCAAAGAGGAGCACCACGGCGGCGACGGCGCCCCAGGAGATCGCGGGCGTCTTGCGGTAGAGGAAAGCTGCGAAAGCGCCGCAGGCGAACATGCCGCAGAGGGCGTCTGACCGCCCGGAGATGTAGGCGACGCTTTCGGTCTGCACGGGATGCAGGAGGAAGAGGAGCGCCCCGAAGACGGCGTACGGCGTGCGCGAACGCGGTTCGAGGTTGGCGAGGGCGAGCAGGCGGCGGATCACGAGGTAGACGAGAACGCCGGAGAGCGCGTGGATCACGAGGTTGAAGAGGTGGTAGGAGCTGGTGTCTTCCGCCGCCGAGATTCGAGTGTTCACGAAGTAGGTGAACATGAGGACGGGACGCACGGGGCCGATCCACGCGGAGAGGGGATCTGACGCGGCGGGCATGGCGAAGCGCTGCTTGACGTCGTCGAACAGAAAGCCGGTGCTCATGGTGGGGCCGTAAGCCCAGAATAGGAGGATGAGGGCTGCGAAGGCCGCTCCAATCCAGGCCCATGGCGAGGTGGGGGTAGCAGCCGCCGGTTTGAAATCAGGCTTCCTGGTTTTCATGTTCTCTTAAGTTTTGCAGGTGGTACTCGAGGATGGCCACGCGTTGGGCGAGGGCGATGTTGTCGTCGCGGAGGTGCGAGATTATGACGGAGAAGCGGAAGAACATGATGAGGAAGACGCCGCCGCCGAGCAGGAACAGCGTGAGTGGAGCGTCGGGCAGGCCGATCAGATTGCGGATGGCGTCGAGCAGCGGGCGGGCGCGGGACAGAATCAGCATGGCCCCGGCGGCCACCAGCCAGCTTACGGAATACTCGACGCGAATGTGCGCGCGGCGCACGCTGACGAGCACCATTACGAGCAGGATGATGCTGAGGCCGGTGGTGACATTTAAGAGGCGGTCCATTTATCCTCCCTGGTTCCCTACCGCTCCCTCACGGTCGCGGCTCTGATTAGGACGTTGCGGTTGTGATTGGGGCGTGTGCGGTTGTGATTGGGGCGTGTGCGGCGGTGATTGGGGTGGTGGCGATTGGGGTGGTGGCGATTGGGGCGTGTGTTCGCGCTGCAGCCGATGGTAACGGCGGTCGAATTTGAGTACGTTGACGAAGACTCCGAGCAGGACGTGGAGCACGTAGTAGAGAGATTTGACGGCTGTGATGGTGGAGCGCCCGGTGGTGCGGGGGCGAAACTTGCAGGGCACTTCCTCAAATTGGAAGCGGCGGCGCTGGAGCACTACCAGGGCTTCGATTTCGGGGTATTCGAGGGGGAAGCTGCCGCGAAAGACATTCAGCGCGCGGCGGTTGACGCCGACGAAACCGGACGTTGGGTCGTGCACGGCCTTACCGAGGACGGGGCGGAGCATGAAGCGGAAGAAGCGGATGCCGAGGGAGCGGACCACGCCGGTGCGCTGGCCGCTTTCGGAGACGAAGCGTGAGCCGATCACCATTTCGCAGCCCGAGGACTTCAGCGTGTGAAAGACGCGCGGGATATCGGCGGCATCGTGTTGTCCATCGCCATCGACGCGGATCACATATTGATAGCCGAGTTCGTAGGCGAGTTTGTAGCCCGCCTGCACGCAGCCGCCGAGCCCGAGGTGGTGCGGCATGGGGAGCACGTGGGCGCCGGCTTTACGGGCGATTTCGATGGTGCTGTCGGTGGAGGAATCGTCGATCACGACGATGGGGACTCCGGGGACATGCTGCTGGATTTCGCGGATGACACCGGCGATGGCGCCTTCCTCATTGAGGGCGGGCACGATGATGAGGAGCGAATCGGGCTGGACGGGAGGGATCACAGGGCGGCCATCCTCCGGGCGCTGATGGCGTGGCTGCGCAGCAGGTGGCGGAACACTGTCGGCGTGATGCGCGCGCGGCTGCGGATCTGGCGGCGTTGGCGCAGCAGGCGCGGCAGGTTGGCGAGCAGGGCGGCATGGGCACGCAGCACGTACCAGAGCATTTTGGGTCCGGCGTTGCCTTCGGCGCGAAAGCGGGCGGCGCTGCCCTGGCCTTTCAGGATGTACCAGGCGTGCCAGAGATAGCGCGCCGCGGAGACGAAGGGCGCGGCGAGCAGCGCGCGGCCGGGGAAGTTTTTGACCAGCACGAAGAGACGGTTGCGTTCGACGTAGTAGGCCTTGATTGGGGAAGCGCGTCCGGCGGAATGCGAGTAGTGGTGTTCGACCACGGCCTGCGGGACGTAGAGACACTTCCAACCGGCCCAGCGGGCGCGCAGGCCGAGATCGGTGTCCTCGCAGTAGAGGAAGAAATCGTCATCGAAGCCGCCAATGTCGTCGAGCATGGCGCGGCGGAAGAGGGCGGCGGAGCCGGAGGGCATGAGGACCTCTTCGAGGACGGGGAAATCGTCGGGAAGGCGGCCGTGTCCGCGCTGTTTGCTGCTGCCATCGCGGGCGACGAGCATGCCGGCGGAATCGAGGCGCGGTTCGCCGAAGAGGCGGACCTGGGAGGCGCACATGCCGGCATCGGGGCGATGTTCGAGGGCGGCGAGGAGGCTGGCCAGCCACTCGGGGTGGGCGACGGCATCGTCATTGAGGGTGGCGACGAAGGGGGAGGAAGAGGCGCGAATGCCCTGATTGACGGCCACGCCGAAGCCGAGGTTGGCGGTGTTTTCGATGACACGCGCACCCGGCGCGGTACGGTTGCGGCCTACCAGGCCATGGCCACTGTTATCGACAATCAGCACTTCGAGATCGGGCCTCGTTTGCCGGGAGAGGGATTGCACGCACTCCAGAAGCCTCGAATCCGCAGCCAGGGTGGGGATCACCACCGTTACGAGGAAGTCAGGCAATTCTTGATTCTACCTTGTAGTGGTGAACCGGACATAATGGGGGGCGCGGGCGAAGGTGACGGAACAAAGCCAATTTGGCTGGAAGTGGTTGGCGGCCCGTGGCTTGCGGACTCGGGCTGTTCTTCAGAGTGCATATACAAGGGGTCTCCCACTTACCTGGATATCACGCGCGTCCGTGGGCTTTCGGGGATTTGGCGGGATGTGATTGAGGGGATGGGGGCGAATATTGTGGATGTGCGGGCAGTGGGGGGAAGGGGCGATGGCGGCAGCAGATTCCGCGCTGTATATGCCAGCGATATACTGAAGCGTGACGGAGCGTAAGGACTCGCTCGATGCTTGTACCGGGTTTGATTGGAACGAGGCGAATTCGCATAAGAACTGGGAGAGGCATCGAGTCACTCCGGGGGAGGCCGAAGATGTGTTCTTCAATGAACCGCTCGTCGTCAGCGCGGACACCATTTCTGGACGAGGCCGTTATCGCGTGTTGGACTTGATGAATAGCGCAACTACAAGGTACAGGCCTGAGATTACCGTCAGGGTCTCGCAGAGCAGGACCAATTGGGAAGCCTGTTGGGTGTGCGAAGCGCTGCCGAATCGATAGGCTGGCGCCTCTGTCTGGAGCCAGCCACGGATGGTGTCTATCAGGTCCGGCAAACAGACAATCAGGCTCAGCATCAGGATCGCGGTCGAGAGTACGACGGAAAGAGCGAACCAGCCTTCCATCCGCGCTCTTCGGCTTGAGCCGTGCTCTAAGTACACGCGGCGGCGGTGCATTGGCATTAGCCGGAGCCTCCCTTTAGAACTTATATCTCAAATCACCCTCGTTGGAAAGAGGGTATCGAGGGGCACCGAACTGTCGGACGCATTGCGGTGTCTACTGATCATGTCGATGCCATCGCAGTGGTTTCGCGGCTCTGATGGCGGTTCGGGGCCGGTAGGCCTGTCCTACTTGAAGACGACTAAGTCGTCGATGGAGACTTCGGCGCCTGTGGAGCCCTGGTAAGTCTCGCCTAAGACTACTAAGCGGAGTTGGTGTTTACCACTTTTCAGGCCGAAGGCGTGCCAGACGGATTCGCCTCCCCGATTGCCTTTCTCGTCGGAGTAGACATCGAGGATGCGGTCGGGTTTGCCATCCACGAAGACCTCGAGTTTGCCGCCCGACGTGAGATAGGTGCCGGCGATGATGGCTCCGGTGCCTTCGAACGCGATGCTCGCCGTGGCTCCCTTTTCCGCGCTGAGTTTCGCGCGGCCGGCATCCTTCCACGTTCCGCTGAACGCCCAGCGCGCATCCTGAACTGGCACGCGCTCGAGGGGTGAGCCGAAGCTGTCCCAGATTTTGAGCTTGGGCGCTTTGGGGTCTTCGGTGCGGACGGCGATGGGGTCGGCGGCGGTACGGCCACCGGTCTTGGCGATCAGTTCGAGAGCGTGCTTTTCGGTGCTTGCCACAATGGTATTGAAGGTGTGCTGGGTGAAGTCGAACTTCTTGTCGGCGAGCGCGGCGATGCCGCCTTTGTAGATATCGGGGATGGCCTTATAGCCGAGCATGACGCCGAGGACTCCGCCGGCGCTGGCGGGATTGCAATCGGAATCCTGCCCGGCGCGAGTGGAGATTTCGATGGTCTTGCCGAAATCGCGCGCGCCGTAGAGGAGGCCCAGGGCGATGTAGGCGCCGTTGAGTTTGGCGTCGATATTGAAGGGCTTGAGGGCGCCGGCGGGGCAGGGGTCGCGGCGGTCCCACTTGTCTTCGAGCAACTGCCAGGCGTGCTTCCAATCGTCGGGATATTGCTGGTGCCAGGCGAGCAGGTCTTGAATGACCTGGCCGTAGGGACTGTTGGCGGGGATGGAGGCGAGGCCGGCTTCGACCACCTTCCGCGGGTCGGACTCGAAGTAGGCGGCGGCGTACATGCCGGAGACGAACATGCCGCCGTAGATGCCGTCGCCGTAATTCATGACACGGCCGGCGCGCCAGGCGATGTTGTTGGCGGAGCGGGGCAGGCCGGGCGCCATAAGGCCGATGAAGTCGGCCTCGATCTGGAAATCGATATCGTTGGCGTGGGAGTTGTACTTGGGGGTGCCGGTGAGGGAGGCGGGGATGCCGCGGCGTAGAGCGCGGCGGGCGGCGAGATTGGCGTGCCAGAGCTGATATTTGGCCTCTTTGAACATGGCGCCGAAATCCTCGGTGGTGGCATTGATGCCCTTGGCGTCGAGCACCTCGGCGAAAGTCATGTCGACGTAGAGATCGTCCTGCACGAGGGCGTTGGAGACGCGCTCGGGATTCCACGCGGGGAGGTCCGACTCGATGATCTTGCCGTTGGATTTGAACTCGGTGGGGGCGCCGAAGGAGACGCCGATCATCTGGCCCGCCCAGCCTCCGGCGATCTTATCGTGGAGCGTGTCGCGGGAGATGTTTTTCAGGCCGGCGGCGGGGAGCGCGGCGGCGGCAAGACAGAGGACGAGGACGGACTTCATGCGGCGATTCTTGCACCCGGCACGTGGAGTGTCAATGCGGGGCGGGTCTATCAGGAAATGATAAGGTGTACGCATGCCCAGTTTGCACCCCGAGTCGGGGAAGAGTGAAGCGACCGCTGTCGCTACCAAATTCGAGCCTGTATTTACGCAAGGCGCGCTGATTATTCTGATCGCGCTGCTGCTGGGCGAGACGACGATTAACTTCATCGATCGTCAGGTGGTCTCGGTGCTGGCTCCGGTGCTGCGCAAGGAATTCAGCTTGAGCAACGGGCAATATGCGGCGATCGTGAACGCGTTCATGGCGACGTATGCGATAGCGCTGCCGATTGCGGGCATGGTTTTGGATCGCCTGGGCGTAGGGCGCGGACTAACGTTGGCGGTGAGTTGGTGGAGCCTGGCGGGGATGGCGACGTCGCTGGCGCAGGGTCCGCTGAGCCTGGGCGCGCTGCGCAGCGTGCTGGCGATGGGCGAAGCGGGCGCGTGGCCGGCCTTCGCCAAAGCCACGGCGACGTGGGTGCCGGCGAACGCGCGCACGCTCGCGATCGGCATCTGCAATAGCGGGTCGAGCCTGGGGGCGATGATTGCTCCTCCGCTGGTAGTGGGTGTCATGTCCATCGCGGGCTGGCGCGCGGCGTTCATCGTGACGGGCGCGATCGGGTTCGTGTGGGTGCTGGCGTTCCAGATGTTCCGGCGCGCGCATCCCGAGATGGCGATCGCGGAACGGGCGAGCGTGAGCCAGCACAGCGGCGTGCGGTGGCTGAGCCTGGTGAAATACCGGCAAGTGTGGGCAGTATTTTTCTGCCGTTTCCTGGCCGACCCGTTGTGGTTCTTCTACGTGTTCTGGATTCCCGAATTTCTCTCCAAGCAGCGCGGCTTGAATATGACCGAGATCGCGGCGGTGGCGTGGATTCCGTTCCTGGTGGCCGATGCCTCGAATTTCACGGGCGGGTTTCTGACCATGAAGCTGCAGCAGGCGGGGTGGAGCGCCAATCGCACGCGCAAGACGTTGATGACCGTGGCGGCGCTGCTATCGCCGATCGGGATTCTGGCGGTGTTCGCGGACTCGGTGTTCGGGACGATCGCGTGTATCTCGGTGGCGATCTTCTTCTGGATGTGGTGGAGCGTCAGCCTGCACAGTCTGCCGGGGGATTATTTTCCGGCACGGGCGGTGGGGCGGGTATACGGAATCGGCGGGACCGGGTCGACGTTGGGCAGTGTGATCAGCACGTGGGCGGTCGGGCGCACGCTGGATGTGACGGGGGGGAATTATACGCCGGTGTTCGTGGGGATCGGGATGCTGATGCCGGTGGCGCTCATCGTGGGGGTGAGTCTGATGGGGCGGGTGGAGCAGGTGACTTTGAACGAAGAATAGACCACTGCGGGACAGGCTGCTCACACGGAGCGCCGGTAAACAACCGGCGCGCAGGATGCCATCCTGCCCCACAGGATTGTTGAACTATTGGTGCTTGACCTTTTCGTCCTTCTCCACTTTGCCGTCGCGCACGTGGATGATGCGGTGGGCGTGGAGCGCGATATCGTGTTCGTGGGTGACGAGCACGATGGTGTTGCCCTGCTGGTAAAGGCGCTCGAATAGCCCCATGATTTCATTACCGGTCGCCGTATCCAGGTTGCCGGTGGGTTCGTCGGCCAGTAGAATCGAAGGATTGTTTACCAGGGCGCGGGCGACCGCCACGCGTTGCCGCTGACCGCCGGACAACTCGTTCGGTTTGTGATACATGCGCTTTTCGAGATCGACCTGGCGCATGGCCAGTTTGGCGCGTTCGATTCGCTGGGCAGGGGGCATGCCGGCATAGACCAGCGGCAGTTCCACATTATGTAGCGATGTGGCGCGCGGCAGCAGATTGAACGTCTGGAAGACGAAACCGATCTCTTTATTGCGGATGCGCGCCAGATCGTCGTCGCTCATCTCGCTGACCAGGCTGCCGTTGATGTAGTACTGGCCCTTCGAAGGGGTGTCGAGGCACCCGATCAGGTTCATCAGGGTAGACTTCCCGGAGCCCGACGGTCCCATGATCGCGACATATTCGCCCCGCTTGATCTCGATATCCACGCCGGATACCGCGTTGATCTCCTGGT
>JBDTPR010000275.1:0-8283 GCA_039932635.1 Candidatus Solibacter sp. | reverse complement strand
TTGAAGCCGGTGTGGATCGTCCGGGATGCCGAATCGGCGTCGGTGAAAATGGCGAGGAAAGAGCCTGGGTTGCGAACTCTGTCGTGGCGAGAATCTTCGGCCCTGGCCACAACAACGGACTGCTGCAACTCGTACTGCCGCGTCACGTCGGAAAGCGAGGCCACGATTCCCAGCACCGGCCCCTCGCCCTTTTCATCCGCCGAAACCGCCGCCAGGCGCAGCGTGTACTGCATGGGACGCAGTCCGCGGATCGACACCTCGCGCTCCAGATGCCCGCGCTCCGCCACCACGCGGGCCAGGGTTTCGGCGTCCACCGGCCCGGGCAGGCGCTGCGTCAGATTCTGTCCCACCAGCCCGCGCGACGGCACGCCGAGAATCGCGCCCGCGCTGCGATTGGCGAACGTGATCAGCCCTTCGGGATCCGCAATCAACAGCCCGTCTTCCACCGAGCGCAGCGCGAAATTCACGAACTTGGCGCGCTCCAGCAGGCGCGCGTTAAAATCGCTCAGAACCCGCGCCTTCCACTCCAGGCCCTTGGGCAGCCACCCGCGCGAGAGCGATACCGGACCACCTTGCGACCAATGATACGGTCCCGGAATGCCAGGACCCGCCGGCGCCAGCAGGTCTCCGGACAGAGCCAACTCCGCGATGTTCGAATCCAAGCGCGCCGACGCCACCAGCGAGCGGCGCAGCAGTCCGAGCGGCCCGGCGCAGCCGTACGCCACCAAACACGCGACCAGCGGCGGATAGATCAGCAGATGGATGAAGACCTGATAGCTCACCAGCAGAATCAGTGCGGCGACTCCCAGCAGCACGCCGAGTTGTTTGAGGAATTCGTGGCCGCCCTGCGCCCACTCCAGCAGGAGCAGCGTGAGCAGCGCCACGACGGCACCCCATAGGAACGCCGCCACGTCGCTCGATTCCGTGTAATAGCGCGACCCCAGGATGACTTGAATCGCATTGGCCAGCACTTCCACGCCCGGCATCAGTGCGCCGTGCTGGTCCGCCCGCGCATCGGTGTAACGCACGAAGGGCGACGCCATGCGCTCGCCGAGCGAGGCCGCGGTGGCGCCGATCAGCACGAATTTCCCACGGAATTTTTCGCCAGGCACACGGCCCGCCACTACGTCCGACAGGCTATATGTGACGGGACCGAAGGACCCCGCAGGACCGATGTAGTCGATGGTCAGGCGGCCGCCATGCAGCACGCGCGTGGAGGCTGAAGGCTGGATCTCCACCGCCGCCGGCGAGTTGTCCAACGGGATGATGCGCGGACCCAGCAGCAGTGACCGCAGTTCGTCGGTGACGCCTTCCTGTGGGGTGCCATCGGCCACGCGGACCGCTTCCACCGCCATGGCGCGATACCATTTGCCCGAATCGTCGGCCAGCCTGACGGCGACCTGGCGCGCCACGCCGTCGCTTTCGGTCTGCACGTTGACGTGTCCTACGGATGCCGCCGCGCGTTCCAGCGTGGGAAGAGGCTGCAGCCAGCGCGACGGACCGCCGTGCACCGGGGAATCGGTGAGTTGCGCCGAGACCACGACATTGCCGGCGCGGCCAATTGATCGCGCCAGATTGTCGTCGTCCTCCTGCGTGGTGGGGTCGGTGAACAGGACGTCGAGCGCGATCGCCTTGGGTTTTGCCGCGGCCAGCGCGTCGATGGTGCGCGCAATCACCTGCCGCGACCAGGGGAAGCGGCCGAAGCGCGCCATGCTGGGCTCATCGATGGCTACTATGGCGATCTCTTCGGGAACCGGCAGCGTGCCGCGGCCTCTCATCAGCCAGTCGCGGGCGTAACGCGAGATGCCCGGCGCCTGCCAATCGACCAGCACTCCAGCCGTCGCAGAAGCCAGCACGATTGCGAGACTCCACACGATTTTGATGGCTTGAACCCGGGCGATCGACATTAAATTACTTTCAGCAAGAACATCTGGAACTAATGTTCCACGGAAGCGAGTGCACGCTGCTGGCCAGCCCGTATGCCCGACTAAGTCTCCTGGAATCAGCGCACTCTTACTTAAGGATATCAGTACGGTGGCATCTTGCCACACCGCCGGTAAGTTCGAAACAACCCGCCCGCCACCGTACGCAGACGCTCTGGCATGGGGGTGGCTAGGCCGAATGAGCTACGCCCGAGTAACATAGCCCCGTTGAGTAGCGCCTATTCGGACACTATGACCAAAAAGCTGCTTTTTGTTATCTCACTTCTGCTTGTCGCCTCGTTCGCGCTCATGGCTGCGGATGTGTCCGGCAAGTGGACCTTTGAACAACCCGGCCGCGGTGGCAATCCTGGCCGCCCCGTAACCATCACTCTGAAGGCCGACGGCAGCACGCTGACCGGCACGATGCCCGCAGGCGGCCGCGGTGGCGCACCGGCCGACCCGATCGCCATTTCCGATGGCAAGATCGACGGCAATAAGATCTCCTTCAACGTAAAGCGCGAGATGAACGGCAACACCATGGTGACCAAGTACGAAGGCACGCTGGCCGGTGAAGAGCTCAAACTCAAGATCACCCGTAACGGCCAGGATGGCACGCCCGTAACCACCGAAGTGGTTGCGAAGCGCTCCGCCACGTAGATCTTCGACCCCATTCCAGTAGATTAAGGCGGCTTAACCCTCAAATCGAGGGTGGCCGCCTTTAGTGCTTTTGGGCTATTGAACTTGTAACGTATGTGCTGCGAATGACGCCTATTTGAGCACTATGACCAAAAAGCTGCTTTTTGTAGTTACGATTTTGCTTGTCGCCTCGTTCGCGCTGATGGCTGCGGACGTATCCGGCAAGTGGACTTTCGAACAGCCCGGCCGCGGTGGCAACCCTGGCCGTGCCACGACCATCACCCTCAAGGCCGATGGCGCCAAACTCACCGGCAGCGTCCCTGGAATGGGCCGCGGCGGCGACACTCCTCCTCCTCCGACCGAAATCACGGACGGCAAGGTGGATGGCAATAACGTTTCCTTCACTGTGAAGCGCGAATTCAATGGCAACACGATGGTTCAGAAGTATGAAGGCACTGTGAGCGGTGACGAAATGAAGTTGAAGATCACCCGCACCGGCCAGGATGGCACGCCGATGACGAACGAAGTCACCGCGAAGCGCTCCACCACCTAGTCGTTAGTTATTCAGTTAGTAAGATGGCCTCCCGTAATAGGGAGGCCATTTTTTTTGCTCAGAAGGCTCGCAGGTATTGCTGCGGAGGTGCGGGTTTCCCGCCTAAAGCGGTGGCCGCATGCAGCGCGAAGTAGGGATCGCGCAGAAATTCGCGCGCCAGGAGCACCATGTCCGCCTGACCGCTCCCGACAATTTCCTCCGCCTGCGCCGCCGAGGTAATCAGTCCCACCGCACCGGTCGGCATCCCCGTCTGCTTGCGAACCTTTTCGGCGAACGGCACCTGATAGCCCGGTCCCAGCGGAATCTTCGCGTGGGCCGCATTTCCGCCCGACGAGCAGTCCACCAAATCCACACCCAGAGGCTTGAGTTCGCGCACCAGCGCCACGGAATCGTCGTCCGTCCAACCGCCGGGCACCCAATCGGTAGCCGAGATACGGAAGAAGAGCGGCAGGCGCGCCGGCCATACGCCGCGTACCGCCTCGGTCACTTCGAGCGCGAAACGCAGACGATTCGCCAGCGAGCCGCCGTACTCATCGGTGCGCGCATTACTCAGCGGCGAGAGAAATTCGTGCAGCAGGTAGCCGTGGGCTCCATGTATTTCGACCACGTCAAAGCCCGCTTCCAGGGCGCGGCGCGCGGCGGCGGCGAAGTCTTCGATCAGCCCGTGGATCTCGCTCTTGGATAGCTCGTGCGGTACGGGTTCGCCTTCGCGAAAGGGAATCGGGCTCGGCGCCAGGGTCTGCCAGCCACCATCCGTTTCGGTGATCGCCCCGCCTCCTTCCACCGGCGGACGCGTGCTCGCCTTGCGTCCCGCATGCGCCAACTGGATTCCGGCCGCCGCTCCCTGTGTGTGGATGAAGCGCGTGATCCGCGCCAGGAATTCCACGTGTTCCTGCTTCCAGATGCCCATGTCGGCCGGCGAGATGCGGCCGCGGGGTTCCACCGCCGTCGCCTCCATGCAGACCAGTGCGGCGCCGCCGGAGGCGCGGCTGCCAAGATGCACCAGGTGCCAGTCGTTGGCAAACCCGTCTACCGAGGAATACATGCACATCGGCGACACCGCAATCCGGTTGCGGAAGGTAATTTCGCGAAGCGTGAACGGCGTCATCAAGGCCGCGGAGGGGGTGCTCATCATTCCAGTATCGCAGCCGTTTACCGTAAGCTAACCCCTGCATACTCCTTCCCGCCCATCCTTAGGGCGCATGCTCCTTGCATGGGAAATCAAATCATGAGGATGCTTCTTGGACTTACCGCCGCCACGTTCGCCTGCGCCGCCTCCAACGGTAGCGACTCCGCGAAAACTGTGACCGGCTATAGCAATCTTGCCGCCGCGTCCATACGCGCCGGCGACAACCAGCGCGCCGAAGAATATGCTCGCCAGGCCCTCGAAATGGCACAGGGGACCCTGCCCGCGCGGCACCGGCTTGCGGCCGTGGCATTCAACAATCTGGCGCAGTCGTGCCGCTTCCAGGAGAAGTACATGGAAGCCGAAATCTACTATCGCAAGGCCATCGAGATCTGGGAGGACACGCTCGGCGCCGGGCACCCCGATCTGGCGCGCGGCCTCATGAACCTGGCCGCCCTCTATCATGAACGCGGTAGGGAAACCGGCGCGGAGGATCTCTACCTGCGTGCCGCGCACATCTTTGAGGCCGCATTGGGCAGGAACGCACCGGAGGCCTTAGTGGTCCGGGGCGAACTGGCAGACGTGCTGCGCGCCGAACGCCGGTATACGGAGGCGGCGAAGCTGGCGCGAGCCACACTGTCCGCGATGCAAAGCGCGATGCCGGAAGACGATCCGCGTCTGCAGCGAGCCCGCCTCAATTTCGCCCGACTTCAGCAGGAGACGCTACCCGCGACCAAAGTAAAGACCTTCCGCTAACTCCTGCCTGCGCCGGTCTGCCAAGGCCGGCGCAGCTTTCTTAAATTGAAGGCCTACTCCATCCTCAACTGCCGCAATAGTTCCTGGAATCGCGGCATCCCGCGCAACCCGTCGTACACCGGGTGGACCTTCATCGACGTCAACGGAAGTTCGTGCTGCCGGCACCCGCGCTCCAGCCAATCGAGCGCGCGATCATTCTCCCCCAGTCCGAGGTGGACGATTGCGAACACGCTCGACGGCACCCACGACGTCTCCCGCCTCTTATCCAACTGCGCCAGCAGGTCGCGCGCCCGCTCCGGCTCACCGCCCAGTGCGTAAACCTGTCCCATGGCACCAAGAATGTTCGGAATATCGCCGGCCAGCGAACGCCCCTTCTCCAGCATGCGGATCGCGTCCAGAAATTTACCCTGCTGCGCATACACGCGCCCCAGCGAGGTGTACCCCTTGTAGAACGAAGGGTCGTCAGCAACCAGCTGCCGGTAGCCCTCCGCCGACTCCTCATACCGCCGCTCCAGGAACGGAATAAAGCATTGTCCCTCGCGAATGATGCTGGAGAGCGGATCCAACTGCAACGCGGCCTCGATTTCCACCCGCGCCTGATCGTAGTGCCCGCGCAGGGCATACCAGTCGACACCCAGCCAGTGGTGCGCGGTCGCGTAGCCCGGGTTCAATTCGATGGCGCGTTCATAAAGCACCTTCGCGTCATCCCAATCCCACTCGTAAAGCGAGCGGATCAGCGCCAGGGAAGCATACGCCTCTCCCAACGTGGGGTCGAGTTCGATCGCGCGCGTGGCGGCGGCCTTTGCCCTCGGCATGCCTGCGGACGGGCTGGCGAGGCCATAGTCCACCATCAGCGTGTGCGCGTCGGCCAGGCCGCTGTGGGCCAGCGCCGAACGCGGGTCAGCCGCAATCGCGGCTTCGAAATACTCG
This sequence comes from Candidatus Solibacter sp., assembly GCA_039932635.1. Taxonomy (GTDB): domain Bacteria; phylum Acidobacteriota; class Terriglobia; order Bryobacterales; family Bryobacteraceae; genus Solibacter. Next base: position 2,360 of record JBDTPR010000275.1, on the reverse strand, counting down.
ATGCTGCGCACCAGATCTTCGGGCGAACGCCGGTGCCAGTAGTAGCGCCCGCGCAGGTAGTAATCGTACGACCCAATGCTGCTGCGGCTGCGCGCCAGGGCGCCCTCTTCGCCGCCCGAGAGTTGCACCCGCAAGGTGCGCACGATGGCCAGCGCAATCTCTTCCTGAATGGCGAAGACGTCCTGCATGCGCCGGTCGAACGTCTCCGACCACAAGTACACGCCCGACGCGGTGTCGATCAACTGCGCGCGCACGCGCAAATTGCCGCCGTTGATACGCACACTGCCGGTCAGCACCGCGCCCACCTGGAGTTGTTCGCGGATGGTGTGAAGGTCCTGCTGCCGGTCGCGCAATTGGGCTGCTGTGTTCCACGCCACCACGCGCATGCCGGGCACTTTTGTGAGCGCGTGGATCAATTCTTCTGTCAGGCCGTCGCTGAAGTATTGGTTCTCCGCCTTGGCGCCGAGATCGGCGAAAGGCAGGACTGCAACCGTCAGCACATTCGCCGCAGGTGCCGGAGCGGGCGGCGCTTCTTTCGCGGCCGCCTTCAGCGACACGCGCGGCGCGTACCCGCCCGATACGAATTCGATGCGCACCGCGTCGGCGGAGCCATCGCCTTCGTAATACTCCTTCAGCTTCGAGCGCAGACGGCGCGCTTCCACACGCACGATCGGGTCTACCCGCGGGTCGTAGGATTCCTTGCGGTCGAAGACTTCCACGCCGAGCAGGTATTCCTTGAGTTCCTCGGCGCGGCCCGCCATCATGCGATCCACGGTGAGCCGCAGAAATCTCGCCATGCGATCCGAGCGCGCGAAGAGCCGGTGCGCCAGGATCTTCTCCAATTGCTGACGAATTGCGGAGTGAGAGACTTCAGGTAAATTCGACGGCTGCACGCTGTATCAAACATTATCCCCGCTTTCCGCTTGCGGATGGGTTAACGCCCGCTGAGGGGCAGGCTGGCAGCCTGCGGCGGGTTGCCAACCCGCCCGGAGCGCCGGTAAACAACCGGCGCGCAGGATGACATCCTGCCCCACGCGGCTACTTAACCACGAAGCCGTCCACGTCCACGAATTTACCCGTGGCTCGCGGATCGCTTTCACCGGTCACGCGGACCACAACCACGTGCCGCCCGGGACCCAGATATTCGTAGCGCGCGCGGCTCTGCCATTCCACCTTCGCCGAATAGAGATCGAGACGGGCCTTATCCAACCCATCGATGGTCACGGCCGCGATGCCGCGATTCGGCGCCTTGGTGAAGATGTACTCCAGTGCGCCGCCTTCGAACGCGAAGCGTACCTCGGCGCCCGCTATGTCGGTGAAGCTGACGGTATGGCGCATCGACTCCGCGAACTGGTCGCTCCGCTCCCAATCGCCGCGCAGCAGAACGGCCGGGTCGAAATCGTCATAGGCGCCTTGCTTCACGGTAAGCACCGGATCGGCTTTTGCCGCCGCGGCACGGCACACCGGCTCCACGCGCGCGACGTAGAACTCGTTGGAAGCGTACTCCGCGATGGTGCACTGATCCAGCAGCAGACGCAGCGCGAGCGGCCGCGCGTATTGCGACACGGTGGTTTTGCGCGCGATCAGGTAATGCACCTTCCAGGCGTCCAGCGTACCGCGCACATCTTCGATATTTGCGGCGCGCCGCAGGCGCTCCAACGTATTGTATTGGTGCCAGTGGTTCTCGTACACATCGCCGCTCAGGCCCGCGATGTAGCTATCCTGCGTGAGCAGCACGGCGGCCCTCGGATGCGCGCGGTTGAACCAGGTGATGACATTGCGAATCGGCGCGGTCACCCCCAGATACGCCTCGCGCTGCGCGTCAGTGAAAGGCCCATAGAAGTCCTTGTGGTAGTAACTCGACGACGGCAGGAAGTAGATGTTGATCGCCACGCACGCTACCGCAAACACCATAAGCGCGCGCGCCAGCGTGCGATGATGCGCAGCAGCCCAGCCCATCAGCGCGGCCAGCGGCACGAACAGCAGCGGCAGCGCAGGATAGAGGTACCGAGCATTCGGTTCCGAGCTTAGGATCAGAATGATCGCCGTCATGCCGACCGCGGCCGCGCCCACCGCCTGCCGCCGAGGCGCTACCAACAGCGCGAGCAACGCGAGCGGCGCCATGATCAGGTACTGAAAACCGAACGATCCATTCTGGCCTTCGTATAGGGTGTTACTGCGGAACGTGAGGTCGTACGGCGTGTTCCAGGTGAGCGGCTTGCGGAAACGGTCGTCGCGGATTTCTGCTTTGGGATTTAACTGCGGGGAGTGAAACTTCTCGTTGCGGAACGGGAATAACGGGTTGCCGGTCTTCGCCCACGCGATGGCGTAGGGCGGAGCCGAAGCCACCAGCAGCAGAC
>JBDTPR010000274.1:0-8292 GCA_039932635.1 Candidatus Solibacter sp. | reverse complement strand
TGCACGTCCAACTCCGCGCGCCGCACGTTGTACCGCGTCTTCAATAGCGTCACCGCATCCTGGCTCTCCTGGATTGCCAGGTCCGCCTTGGCGCGCTTCAACTGCTCGTCCACCGACTGCACGTTGAGCCGCGCTTCTTCCAGCGCGCTCTGCCGTTCGCTGTCGTCGTACTCCACCAGCAGGTCCTTCTCTTTGGCCAGCGACCCCACCGGCGCCAGATCCGTCACCTGCACCGTGCCGAACAGGTTTGGCGCAATCACCGTCACCACGCGCGCCGCGCGCAGTTCGCCGCGCGAATACGCGCGGATCACTACGTCCCCGCGCTGCACCTTCGCGATCGGCACCTGCTCCTGCCGGGCCGGCATCGACGTATAAAATTTGTAGCCGTACCACGCACCTCCGGCTACAATCGCCAACATCAAAATACGAAAAATTGCCTTTTTCATGGAGAATCGGATTCCGCTGGCGCCCGCGCCCTGCGGCGCGGGCCCTGCACGTTTACAGTTTCTTTTTGGCCCGTTTGGCCGCGTCCGCCGGGCTTTCCAGCGTCACTACATCGCCTTCCTTCAAGCCCCCGGTCACGATCACATCGTCATCATTCTGCTTGCCGACCTGAATCGGCACGGTCGCGAAGTTCTTGGCCCTCTGCTGGTATACCGTCGGCTTGCCGTCCTTCGAGAAGCTCGCGCGCGCCGGAATCAACAACACATTCGGCTCCTTCTCGATGATTACCTCGGTCGAAGCGCTCATGCCGGGACGCAGCCGCCCATCCAGATTGGTGATGGTGGCGCGCGCCGGGAAAGTCTTCTCCGCCGTCGAACCGCCCCTGAACACCAGCGCCGCAATCGGGCTGATCCAATCCAGCTTGGCAGTGAATTCCTTGTCCGGAATCGCATCCACGCGAATCCGCACTTCCTGCCCCATCTGTAATTTGCCGCGGTCCACTTCTTCCAGCTTCAAATCGACGTACATCTCCGACAAATCCGGAATCTCCGCGATTTCCGCGCCCGTCCAGGCGTTGTCGCCTTCCTTGAAAGGAGGCGTCGATTGCCCGAACGATCCCTGCGATCGGAAGTTCGGCAGCACGTTCACAATCCCGTCGATCGGCGCCCGCAGCTGCATCATGCCCAGGTAGCCCTGCGCCGTCGCCAGGTCGCGCACCGCTTTGTCGCGGCGCTGGTTCAACCGGCTCAAATCCGCCGTCTGCCCCACCTGATGCGCGTTGATCGAAGCCTTCACCGTCTGCAGCGAGCCTTCCGAAACGCCCACCTGAATGCGGTTCTTCTCGCCTTCAATCGCCGAGAGTACCTGCGCCTTGCTCGCGTCCAGCTTCGAGCGCTCCAGGTCGTACTCGCTCGACATCTTGCTCATCGCATCGGCTTCGTCGTTGATCTTCTGCGTCGCCTTGGTCTGCGTGATGTCGCCGTCCGCCGCCCGCACCGTCGTGGTGCGGCTGATCACGTTCTGATCCTGCTGCGAGCCGTCGAACTCCACCACCACATCGCCTTTTTTCACCGGACGCCCCGCCGGCGCCAAACGCACGATGCGCAAACCCGGCACTTGCGGAGCCTTCAGGACTAGCGAGCGCGCGCTTTTGATATCGCCGCGCGTACGTACGCTGATGATGAAATCGCCGCGTCGCACCCGCGCCACCGCGACTTCCACTTCGGTGGTGCCCGTGTATTTGTATGCCGTCACTGCTCCGCCACCCAGCAGCCCCAATACCAGGGTCCACATGATGATCTTGAACCTGCGCGGATTTGATTTGCCCAACCGCTGGCTGGGCCTTCGGTCTTTCGATGCCATGGTTTGAAATCCTGTGGTCTTCGCCCCGTACTACATGGGGCGCTGCAGCGCCACTACGTCCCCTTTTTGAACTCCCGAGCGGATCGAAATTTGCGTGAAGCTCGGCATTCCTAACTCGACCTTCTTCTTGATCCAGCCGTCCGGACCCTGCACAAAAACGTACGAGCCGCTCTCTTCGGCAAACACCGCGGCCCGCGGCGCGATCATCGTGGTGCGCTCCGAACTCAGGATGATCTCCGCGCTGCCCGTCAGATCCGGAATCACGCGCGGGTCCATCTTTTCCAACTTGATGCGGATCGGAATTTCACCCACATACCGCGCCCGGAACGTGCTCGCCTTCGCCATCGCGCCGATGCCCGTCAATGTCCCCGGCAGTTCGATATCGCCGTAAGCATCCATGTGGATTGTCGCCTTCATGCCCAATCGCAATTTCTCCGCGTCCACCTGGTTCACGGTCGCGTTCAACACCATCGACCTGGGGTCCACGATCTGCACGAAGGGCTGGCCCGCCGCCACCTGATCGCCTTCGCGAATCTGGCCGAACTCGCCGTTGCGCACGATGCTCTGCATCACCACGATGCCGTCCATCGGCGCCTTCACGCTCATCTTCTTCACGTTGGCTTCGGCGCGCGCCATTTCGATCTTCGACTGATCGCGATTCAATTCGTTGCTGCGCACCTGCGCGCGCTGCGATTCGTCCACCAGCGCCGCTTCCGCCACAAGCTGCTTGTACTTGGCGTCCGACTCTTCCACCGTTAGCTTGAATTTCTCCGCATCGATTGCCGAACGTACCTCGGCCGTCTTCAGATCGAGTTTCGACTTCTCCCAATCCGCCTTCGCCGAACGCACACTCTGGTCATGTGCTTCCTTCACTGCCGCCAGGTTGGCCAACATTTTCTTGACCATGTTTTCCTGCTGAATCGCCGAATCTTTGTAGTCGTCCAGGCGCTGCAACTGGTTCTGCGGGTCGAACTCCGCCACCACGTCGCCGCTCTTCACCTTGACGCCGGGATTTGCCAGTTTCATCAGCACCAGGCTGAAATCGCCCATCGGACCTCCGCCACCGCCGCCGCCCGGATTACCGCCGCCGCCACGCCCGGCATCACCGCCCGCGCCATCGCCACCGCGATTGAAACCCGAGCGGCTGCCCAGAATGCGCGGCGCCATCAGTGCGGCGAAATTCTCCGCGCTGATCGTCCCGTTGACGCGCACCGTGGAGTGCAGATCGCCCATGCCCACGATTCCGGTCGAAACCGAAACCAGAGAGCTCTTGGCGGCCGCCTTCGCGTCGCTTTGGGATTTCATATAGTACGCGGCCCCGGCGCCGATAACCAGCACGGCGATCAGGATCGACCACATTCCAATGCGCCGCGGAGGCGCCTCGTGATGTTGTGGCGGAACCGCGGATGGGCCCGGCTTCGGCTGGCCCTCGGGGCCGTTCGGATTGGGCACACTACTCGGAGTGGGTTGCATTTATTCCTTCCAACATTCAGTTCAATCGGTTGTACTTGCGTGGCAGTTGCATTCGAGAAGACGACTTCCGGCCCGGAAAGGTTATCCCTGGATGACTCGAAAGTTCACTTTTTTGTAGCCCTTATGAAGATCCGGAGCTCTCGGGCTGCCCTGAAAGCCGGCAGCTGCCTGTAACTAACGGAACAAAACAACTTAGGAATAGCGCCCTGAACCTCGATGTACAACGTAAAACATTGTTAAGTCATGGTATTTCAGAGCAGAAGATGGTGGCGGCGCGCGGACTCGAACCGCGGACCTACGGATTATGAGACCGTCGCTCTAACCAGCTGAGCTACGCCGCCACAGGGGAAGAATTCCAGTCTACCAAACTACATGTGCTCTGTGCCACGGAGCCCGCCAAGGCCCAAGCCGAGCCGCGAGACCCAATCAGAGCCGCGAGACCCAATCAGAGCCGCGACCGTCAGGGAGTGGTTGCTAACTTGCCTTGAGACCCTGCATACCGACCGCTCCCTTACGGTCGCGGCCCTGATGAGCGCTCACAATAATTCTCAGATTCTCAGGGAGCGTTGCCCACCGCATTCACACCCCGGTAAACTCCCGATACTTGTGGAAATCGAACCGGCTCCGAAGATCCCGTATGGCCAGCCCGGAACTTTAGTCCCAGTCTGGCCTAAACCTTTCTACATCAACACTTAACTCAAAGTGCCACAACATAGGTCAATTCGTCGTAAGTGACGATCGTTACAAGGCTTTACCGATTCCGAAACACGATATCGACAGAGATTTCCACAGATGTTGAGGAAATCAGCGAGCGCGCAGACGCCGCTCCAGCGATTCCGGCACATCCGCTTCAACCACCACGCGATTGTCCTCGTAACGCGTCGATACCACGCGCCCGAATTCGTGCAGCATGGCAAGCGTCGCGCCGTCTCCCGCGTCCAATTCCAGCGTGGTACGCACCACCGGATCGAGCGGCAGCACGTCGTCGATCGCCACTTGCAGCGCACCTAGCCCCGCGCCCGTCAATGCCGAGATCGGCGCCGCCCGAAGTTCCTTGTGCCCGCCCGCTTCGCCCATCAGCCGCCGCGCCAGCGTGCCCGTATCGGCCTCTGCCGGCGGCAGCCTGTCCATCTTGTTCAGCACCAGGATCTGCGGAACCTGCCCCGCCCCGATCTCCGCCAGTACCTTCAACACGTGAGCCGTATGCTCGCCCGCCGCCGGGGACGACGCGTCCACCACGTGCAGTACCAGCGCCGCCTCGTTGACTTCTTCCAGGGTCGCGCGAAAGGCCTTCACCAGGGTGGTCGGCAGGTTGCGAATGAACCCCACCGTATCGCTCACCAGCACGCGCCGCCGCGAGGGCAAAATCAAGGGACGCACCGTCGGATCGAGCGTGGCGAACATTTTGGAATCGGCCAGCACCCCAGCCTGCGTGAGCCGGTTGAACAACGTGGATTTCCCCGCGTTCGTGTACCCGGCCAGCGCCAGCGTCGCCAGCGGTACCGCGGTGCGCCTGCGCCGGTGCAGCGCCCGCCCGGCGCGCACGCCTTCCAGCTCCAGTTCCACGGTTTTGATGCGCTTGGCGATGCGCCGCCGGTCGGTCTCCAACTGCGTCTCGCCCGGGCCCCGCGTGCCGATGCCCCCGCCATGCCGCATCATCTCCACGCCCCGCCCCGCCAGCCGGGGCAGCAGGTAATTCAACTGCGCCAGTTCCACTTGCAGCCGACCCTCGCGCGTGCGGGCGCGCGACGCAAAGATATCCAGAATTAACTGGGTTCGATCGATGACTTTAGTGTCCAGCGTCTTTTCCAGATTGCGCTGCTGCGTGGGGCTCAGGTCCTGATCGAAGATCACCACGTCGATCGACGCGCTTTTGACCGACGCCTTGAGTTCTTCCACCTTGCCGCTGCCGATCAGCGTGGCCGCCTCCGGAGCGTTGCGGGTCTGCATCACGCGCTCCACGATGGCAGCGCCGGCGCTGGCCGCGAGTTCGGCCAGTTCTTCCAGCGATTCCTCGGCTTCCAGAACGTTGGTGCGCCCCGTACTGGAACGCGTTTTCCAATCCAACCCGACCAGGATTGCCCGTTCGGACGGAATCTTCGGCGGCGGCGTTTTTATGCCTCCGACACGTCCGCGTGAACCGCGGCGCCCGGTGCATTCGCTGCCGGAGTGTTGTGCGACGCCGAGCCCGATCCGCTCGCGTACGCATGGGTGGATTTCTGCGTCACGACCGTGGAAATCGCGTGCTTGAAGATCAGCTGTTCCTGGTTGTTGGTTTCCAGGACCAGGGAGTACTTATCGAAACTCTTGATCCGGCCGGAGAGTTTCACGCCACTCATCAAATAGATGGTCAGGACAATCTTGTCCTTCCTGGCATTGTTTAAAAAGCTGTCTTGGATATTTTGCGCCGGTTTGTCCATACGATCCCCCAAAAAAACCCTTACGGGTGAGCAAAACAGTTGTTACGAAGGTATTGTACAACTATTCACCCACCGCAAGCAGGGATATCCCCCGGCGGCAAAACCGGCGCCAAAACGACCGCAATCGGGGTCTTACTCGTCGTCGTGTTCGTCGTGCGCCGCCACCGTGGCCGGCGCCAGTTGGGCCGCGATCTGGTCCCGGTTCATTACCACCGGTTTGACCTTCGCCGCCTTCGAACCTTCCGGCAACACAGCCTCCATCACGAACTCCGTGGCGGCGCTCAGTTCGTCTTCCAGGTTGAACCCGGGTACCGCCTTCAGGTCCGGTACCCGCGCGACGCCGGTCTCGTTGATCACGCACGCCAGCCCGTTCTTCAATTTGAAGCGGATCTGCGAGCGTTTTCGAATCGCCAGTTTGCGAAGGTCAACCAGCGTCATCGGCTGGCTTCCTGGAATTCGTCGATCACTTCGCCATCCGCGATGCGCGCCGAAATCTGCTCCTGGCAGGTCACGCAATAACGCGCCCACGGCACCGCATCCAGACGCTTCGACGAAATCGGCTCTTCACACTCCGGACAAACTCCGTACTGCCCGAGGTCCATGCGATGCAGCGCGTCGCCGATCTCGCGCAGCAGTTTCATGTCGATCGTGTTGCGATTGAGAAAAATCCACTCTTCATGGTGGTGCTGGCTCAAATCACCTTCATCGGAGGGGATATCGATCCTGGATACCACCTGTGCGGCCTTTTGGGCCGACATACTGTGACGAACTTCCTCCGCCTTCTTTTCCAGAATCTTGCGGTAGGGTGACATCTTCGGTTTCATAGTTACTCTCGTTATCAATGCGTCTAACAAAGTAAACGCAACTGCCAACAGTGCAGACTGTTATGACGCAGATTCTCGCCCGAAAGTTGCATGCATTCAGAGGGGAACTTGCAGCGCGGTCTGAAAAGTATAACCGGACCAGTGAACGCTTGTCAAATTGGTCCCGCAATTTACACAAATTTACAAAGTACTTGGCGAACATCCAATCAGAGCCGCGACCGTAAGGGAGCGGTTGCCTACTTCGCCTTCTTAAATGCCTCGATCAACTCCGGCACCACCTGGAACAAATCCCCGACAATCCCGTAATCCGCAACCTCGAATATAGGTGCGTTGGGATCCTTATTTATCGCAACAATCACGCGCGACCCCTTCATACCTACCAAGTGTTGAATCGCACCGGAGATTCCGATCGCCATGTACAATTTCGGGCCCACGGTCTGCCCGGAGCTTCCCACCTGCCGTTCCATCGGCAGCCAGCCCGCATCGCAAATCGGCCGCGACGCCGCAAGTTCCGCCCCCATCGCATTCGCCAGATCCTGAATCAAGGAGATATTGTCCGCCTCTTTGATCCCCCGACCCACCGCCACAATCAGTTCCGCCGCCGTCAGATCCACCGCGCGCGCCGACTCCCGGAACCGCTCCTGCGGCTTCGTCCTCACCTCCGCCGCCGCGATCTGCGGCGTGAACTTCTCGACTGCGGCCGAGCCCTCCGCGACCTTATCGGCACGGTACGCGCCAGCCTGCAACGATACGAAGTGCGGCGCCGTGCCCGCGAACTTCACGTCGGAATTCACCTTGCCCTGGAATAACTGCCGCACCAGCACCAACGCCCCGTCCTGGACCCGGTGCGCCACTACGTCGCTCACCGCGACCGTACCCAGCGACGTCGCCACCTTCGGCAGAAAGTCGCGAACCTGGTAAGTGTGCGGGAAGATTACGTAGTCTGGCTTCACCTGCGCCACCAGTTGCCGCAGCGCCGCCGCATACGCGTCCGGAGTATATTCCTGGAGCAGCTCGTGCTCCACTACCAGCACCCTTTCAAGCTGCTGGCCGGCCAGTTCCGCGCCCAGGTCTTCAATGCCCTGCCCCAGCACCGCCGCGCTCGCCGTGGTGCCCAACTCGCCCGCCATTTGCTGCGCGGCCGCCAGCGTCTCCCACGACATGCGGTTCCACGCGCCGCCGCGCTGTTCCATTACCACCAGAATGCTCATATGACGCGCGCCTCGAATTTCAGCTTCTCCACCAGCTTGGCCGCCGCTTCCTTGGGGTTGCCCTCGAACAACTGCGTCTGCTTGGCCCGTTCCGGCAGGTATATCCGCTCTACCGTGACACAGACCGCACCGGCGCCGCCCAGGTCGCCGGGCGACAGGACCTTCACTTCTTTGCTCTTGGCCTTCTTGATGCCCATCAGGGTGGCGTAGCGCAGTTTGCTGATGCCCGATTGAATCGTGAGCAGTGCCGGCAGCGGCATCTCCACATGCTGGAACCAGCCGTCTTCCAACTCCCGCTTCACGCGGATCCCGCCCTCGTGCTGCTCAATCTCCATGATCAACGTGGCGTGCGGCAGACCCATCAACTCGGCCACGATCGGCCCGGTCTGCCCGTACCCCAAATCGTCACTCTGAATGCCCGTCAATACCAGGTCCGGCGACTCGGCCTTCATCGCCGCCGCAATCAGTTTCGCCGCCGCCAGAGGATCGTAGGCGCCCGGATCGTCGCATTGGATATGCAGCGCCCGGTCGGCGCCTTTTGCAAGCGCTTCCCGAATC
>JBDTPR010000273.1:0-8304 GCA_039932635.1 Candidatus Solibacter sp. | reverse complement strand
AAGCTCTCCACGTTGCCCCGGGTTGCCTGCCGAATCAGGTCGGTATCTTCGACCGCCCGAAAGATCAAATCTCTGGCTCCTGGTGTGTAGACGCAGTGCGTCCGCAAAAAGTCGGACCGGATATCAACAGTCTAGCAACAGGCTACCGGCAGGGTTGTGGCTGTGCTTGTAGGGCGGGCGCCCTTGCCCGCGCGGTACGCCCCCGTCTCCTCAATCAATTACCGGCAAAGCAGTAAAACAACCCAGCCCCGCCGGTCGCCACCAGATTCTCCTGGCTGCACCCCCGCGAAGGATGCGTCGAGTTCCACGAAATCCCGCCGCCATTCCGGTCGGAGTGCCCCAACTGCGCCGCCCCATCCCCAGCGCTAGTCCAGTTCTTGCACGTGTGGTCCGCCGCATCGCTGTACGCCCTGCCATCAGGCTGCGATCCGGTCAGAATATCGTGAGTGTTCGGCGTATCTCCCACCCCGTTCACGCGATCGCCCTTCTCTGTCAACGCATTATTCTTCGTGACCAGATTCCCCGTCCGGGCATCGTCCAGAGTGTCCCCGTGCAGATTGCCCGGATCGCGCGCAATCACCGCGCCCTTGGCATTCGCCCACGGACCCTTGCCGATCCGGTCGCGCGCATTCACCGCCGATTTCCCGTCCACCGCAGACGTGCTCAGGTACGCCCGCCACGTCCGATCGCCCGCGCCAGCCGCGGCTGCCAGTTTCTGGCAGTGCGCGTCCGCCCCGGCCAGACCACCCAGATTCGCCCCATTCCCCGCTCCCACGCTGGTAACGAAAAATGTCATCGGCGCCGGTGCCTGCTTCTGCGGAGCCGGAACCTGCGCGTACAGCGTCGCCCCGAGCAGCAACATTCCAAGTGTTTTCATCCCGATATCCTCTTGGAAGAGCCTACTATGGCCCACCCGCTGGCCGCGCAGTATCTTTCGGTTGCCTGCGCGTGTCGATCCTCCTTGTTAGCTATAGCAAAAAAGCTATACTGCAATAATCCGCAATGAAGTGGCGCGTGGAAACCCTGAATGACGTTGTGGATGCGGAGCTTGAAGAGCTCCCGGCCGATATGCGTGCCCGTTTCCATTACATCTCCCAGCTCATCGAAGATTTGGGTTGGAGCAGGTACGGGAACCTCACGTCAAGCACCTGCGCGGCTCGATTTGGGAGATGCGCATGAAGGGCAAAGACGGAATTTCCCGTGCTCTCTACGTGACCGCCGTTAGCAAACGGGTCGTGGTGGTCCTGGTGTTTATCAAGAAAACGCAGAAGACGCCAACGCGCGAGATAGATTTAGCCCTGAAGCGAGCAAAGGAGATCAAGTCATGACGAAAGTAACAGATCTTCATCAGGAATGGATGAAGAACAAAGACTACCGTAAGGCCCATGAAGAGCTCGCGCCAGAATTTGCGTTGGCTCGAGCGGTCATCAATGCGCGGGTGATGGCGGGTCTCACGCAGGAGCAGCTCGCGCAGCGTATGGGCACCACGCAATCCGTGATCGCACGGCTAGAGAGCGGCCGGACGAGGCCCTCCACGCAGACGCTGGAGCGCCTGGCAGTTGCCACCGGCACGCGCTTGCAGATCAGCTTCGAGCCGGCAGGCGTTCATTAATGAAACGCACACCCATCCGCGCCCTCAGAACCTGACCCGCAATCCCCCCCACGCGCCGATCGGCGCGCCGGGCGAATAAAACGTCGCGTGCACCAGCGGAAACTCTCCACTCACCGCGGGCAGTGGCCGCGCGATGAACGTGCCTTGCGCCGTGAAGCCCGTTGGCCCGAGTTGGGCCCCCGTATAGTAACGATGATCCAGCACGTTGTTCACCTGGACGAATAACTGTACCTTGGCATGAACCTGGTACCGCGCCCCGGCATTCACCACCCCGTACCCCGGCGACGTGCCAGGGCCAAGATAATACTTGCCGTCCGGCTGGCTAAAATTGTTCTCGTTCCCGCGCGCGTAGGACCTCGACGCCGCCACAAAATCCAGGTCGATCGAGAGCTTCTTGGTCGCCTGAAGCGCCGCAAAAGCCTTCCCGATATGGTTCGGAATCAGCGGAATCCGGTCGCCCGGCCGAATCTGGATCGTGCCCTCCAAGCCTGGCGTCCCCATCACCGAACTATTGCTGGAACCATCCACCGTCTCCGCGCTCTGGTACGTCGCCTGTAGGAAGGTATACCCGCCTCCCATACTCAACTGTCGGAAACGCCCCTTCAAATTCCCCTCGACCCCCTGCCGCCGCGTCTGGCCGAAGTTCTTGAAATAGCCAAAGCCGGTCTGCGTCGACGAAACGAACAGGATGTCGTTCCAGTTCTCTGCCCAGAACCACCCTGCCCTCCATTGAATACCGCCCTCATGCTCCCCTCGAAGCCCCGCTTCCAGGGTGCGCGTCACCACCTGCTTCAGCGGCGGATCCCCGGCCAGCGCGTTGGGCAGCTTGCAGGGCTGCGCCGGATCCGCGCACCCCAGCTCGATCGACGTCGGTGCCCGGCTCCCCTCGCTATACCCGAAATATACGTTCAGCCCGCCCACCGGATTAAACGTAATCCCCGCCGCCGGATTGAAGCGTCCGAACGCATGCGACCCGGTCAGCGATCCGCTACCGCTTACCGGCTGAATCCGGTCGAAGTTATCGACGCTCGTGCGATTGTAGCGCCCTGAAACCGTCAGGTTCCAATTGCGGCCCGAAACCGTATCGGTCGCATAAACGCTGCCCGTATTGATCTTCCCGTGCAGATCGGCCCTGGTATCCAGCGGCTCTCCATCCACGCTCCCGCCGGTCACCCCGTCGGCAAACGCGTTCACGCCGGTCACCGTGAGGTCGGGATTGAGATACCCCAATTGCGACGATTGAACGAAGTTCACCAGGCTGCCGTCGTAAGCCGCTCCCACCGTCAACTGGTTGCGGCTCGCACCCATTGACCCCAGCCAGGTCAGTTGCCCGGACGCTCCATAGTTCTGCTGCTGCGAACGCGTCCGATTGAGCAGCGCATTGCATTTCTCGCCCGGCTCGTCACGCTGTAACGCTTGCGCGATGCAGCGCCAGAAGGGGAACGGCGTATTGGCAGCCGTAGCCCCGCTCAGCGGAAACCCGGAGTACCCGGCCGCCCGCAGCGCCGCGATGTCGGCCGCACTGGGCTGGTACACCGATTGATCGAGCGAGCCCTCATTGATATCGCCATTAAGCGTGACTGTCCGAATATACCGGTAGTACATGTTCCCGGCTAGCGAGAGTTTGGGACCCATGCTGCGCCGCCCGTTCAGACTCAGCAGCGGAGCCCGATTTGCCGTCTGATCCGGAATCGTGTACACGCTGGCGAAGTCCCTGGCCAGCAGGCGTTGCTCTTGCAAACCGTTGCCGGTCAACGAGTTGTTGGCGTACGACACGGTCAGCCCGAGCGCCGTATTCGCGCCCTGCCAGCCCACCTTCCCGAAAAACTGACGCACGTCCGTCGGCGATGCCGCACGCCATCCGTCTTCGAAAAAGAGGCTGCTGGCGCCAAACCAGCTCAGACCTTTGGAATTCGACCCGCCGTATTCCAATTCCGCCGTCTTACGGCCGAAACTTCCCCCGCTCACCTGCAACGTCACGCCCGGGTCGCGCCGCCCGTCCTTCGTCTCAATCGACAGAGCGCCCCCCAGCGTATTCAGCCCGAATACCGGGTTCGACCCGGGTATCAACGAGATTTCTGAAATCGCAATCCGCGGAATCAAATCCCAGCTCACCACGTCGCCGAACGGCTGATTCAACCGCACGCCGTCCATATAAATGGAGAGCCCCTGCGGCGTCCCCAACAACGGCGACGCAGTGTACCCGCGGTAATTCACATCCGCCTGAAACGGGTTCCCCTGGATTTCGTTGACGTACACCCCATCGATGCGACGATTCAGAAAATCGGCCGCGCTGATCGCACCACTCGCCGTAATCTCGCGCCCGGTCGCCGTCTGCACCGGAGCCGGTATCTCGGTAACCAGCAAATCGACGCCCGCCAGTGGCGTGGTTGCCACCACTTCCACTTTGTCGGCGCCCGCGCCCAGCGCCATCGTAATGCTCCGCGCTACCGGAGCCTCGGACTTCACCTCCACCATCAGCGATTGCGAGGCGAACCCGACCCTTGAAAGCACCAGCCGGTATCGCCCGTATGGCACGGCTTTCAGTGCATAGGCGCCTTGTGCATCGGTCTGAAAGCTCTGGGCGGTGCCGCTCGAAATGTTCTCGAGCTTACCCGCCACCGCCATTGCCGCTCCCGAGGGATCCTTCACCTCCAACCGGATCTCGCCCGCCCCGCGCTGTGCGCGGATCGGGACGGAGCCTCCCAGCGCCAGCAGACATAACACCGCCATCCCTCTTCCGAGGCCGCTCCCAAGCGAGTCCATAATTGAACATTCCCTGACGCGCGCTTCTGTTCACGCTATTTCGAAAGTTCCCGCAAAAATCCGTGAACAACTCCCGCCACCGGGGAATATTCACAATGAACGGCGGAAGCGGTAGAGTCAAAAGTATTCCATGTCATCAGGTTTCACACGCTCGGAGGCTTTGACCGTCCTCCACGCCAAGTCCGACATCGATCACCGCCACGGCCATGAACGCTTGGAAGAGGATGTCGTCGCGCTTTTCGAGCGGTTTCACGCGCCTCTGCTGCGCTACCTCGCGAGCTGCGGCGTGCCGTTTCCCGATGGCGAAGAGGTTATCCAGGAGGTTTTTCTCTCCCTCTTCCAGCACCTGCAATCCGGCAAGTCCCGCGAGAACCTGGCGGGCTGGCTGTTTCGCGTCGCACACAACCTGGCCTTAAAGCGCCGCCACCGCATCCGCCGCGATTTCGATGCGCGCACCGGCGCCGCAGGCGAAAACCAGGCCGTGGACCGGCAACCCACTCCCGAAGATCAGGTGGTCAGCGCCCAGGCGCAGCAGCGATTGTTGGCGGTCGTCCGTGCCCTCCCCGAACAGGATCGCCGCTGTCTCTCCCTGCGCGCCGAAGGCCTGCGCTACCGCGAGATCGCCGAAATCCTGGGCATGTCCCTGGGCGCCGTGTCGCTCTCCCTGTCCCGATCACTGGCGCGCATCACGCGCTCTGCCGAACGGTGAAGCCTATGAAGCACGAGGACCCACATCTCTCCGACCAGCAGCTTCTCCTGAGCCTCGAAGGGGAACTCCCGGCGCGCGACGAGAAGCTGGTTCGCGCCCACCTCGATGCCTGCTGGGCGTGCCGCGCACGCTCTAAGCAGCTCGACGACACAATCGCCGGCTTTGTTCGCACCTATCGGGACGATCTCGACCCGCACCTTCCCCCCGTCGCCGGGCCGAAAGCCCTCCTGCGCGCCCAACTGGACCAACTCTCCGAAGGCGGCCACGCAGCCCCGTTTCACCTCCCGGGCCCCTCTGCCTGGATGCTGGCGGCCGGAATCGTTGCGGTCTGTGCCCTGGGCCTGCTTCTCTTCACCTCCGGGCGAAACCCTGAGCCGCGCGGACTGGTTGTGTCGAGTCCCGATTCCACCCTCACCCCGGGCGCAACACTCCTCGCCAGCCGTCTGGCGGTCTGTGCGCAGAGGAACGTCAAGAACAAAGCCGTCCCCGCGGACCTGCAGCGAGCCGTCTTCCGGGAATACGGAATCCAGGGCGCCGACCCCAGGGCCTATGAAGTCGACTACCTCGTCACCCCCGCCCTGGGAGGCGCCGACGACATCCACAACCTGTGGCCTCACTCCCACCTGTCCACCGTTTGGAATGCCGAGGTAAAGGACGCCCTGGAAGACCGTCTCCGCCAGATGGTCTGTGAAGGCAGTCTGGAATTAGCCGAAGCCCAGCACGACATCGCCGCCAACTGGATCGCCGCCTACAAAAAGTACTTCCACACCGACCACCCCCTGCCCGAACACGCCGGAACCAACTTCCGCTAACCCTGGTACCTTGTGGACTTCAGTGCAAACATCCGAGCTTAAGCTCGGCAGCTGGGCGGTACAATACATCCAGGTGATCCGAACTTGGCTGGCACTGGCCGTCCTCTGTGCCGGGACAGCCAGGGGAGCAGGGCCTTCCTACTCCGCCGCCGGAATCGTTAACGCTTCGAACTATGCGCCGGGCCCATTCGCAGCGAATTCGGTGATCACCGTCTTCGGCTCCGGGCTCGCCCGCTCCACCCACGCCCTCACCGCCGACGATCTCGTCGCCTGCACCAACTCCCTCACCGGCAAATGCCTCCCGACCGAACTGAACTACGTCCGCGTCTATGTGCAGGAGCGGCCCATGCCGATTCTCTTCGTCGGCGACAAACAGGTCAACTTCCTCATGTCCAGCCTGGAACCCGCCGGCATCGTCAAAATCCGCGTCGTCACCGAGGGCATCACCGGGCCCGAAATCACCCTCACCCTTGTGGATTCCGCCCCCGCCCTCTTCGCCCTCCCCGACGGCACCGCCATAGCCACCGACCGGGAAGGCCAACTCCTCACCGCCTCCCACCCCGCCCATGCGGGCGACATTGTGGTGGTCTACGCCACCGGACTCGGCGTCACTTCTCCCAATCCCGCCGTCGGTGAAATTCCTAACTACGCCGCATCCATACTGCCCACCGCCGCCCTCAAGATCACTCTCAACGGCGCCCCCGTCGATGCGGACCGCATCAAGTATGCCGGACTCACCCCGCTTTCCGCCGGACTCTACCAGATCAATCTCGAACTCCCCTGCTGTACCGGCGACGACCCGGAAATCCGCGTCACCGCCGGTACTCTCACCGCCCCCGGCGGTCTCAAACTCCCCCTGCGCTGAAGGTTTAGAGCAACTTTCCACCTCTCTCCCGCGTTAAACCATATAGGCTTAAAGAGTAGGAGCGCTTCATAGATGTCGTTTCCAATGTGGACACGGTCGGTACTGGCACTGACGTTCGTCGCCGCGGGCCTTGCCCTCGCACAGGAACCCGCCGCCGCACCGCCGGAGTTCACCAGGGAGTTCACCCTCGCCACCGGCACCAAAGTGCCCCTCAGTCTGATCAACAGCGTGTCCACCAAGCACTCGGCCGAAGGCGACCGCGTCTACCTGGAAACCGTCTTCCCCGTCCTGGTGAATGGCCGCATCGTCGTCCCCGTCGGCAGCTACGTCGCCGGTACCGTGACCCAGCTCAAGAAGCCGGGGCGCGCCAAGGGCCGCGGCGAACTCTACGTACGCTTCGACTCGCTCACTCTTCCCAACGGAGTAACCCGCGATTTCCACGGTCGCATAGGCAGCATGGATGGCAACACCAGGAATGAACTCGATCGCTCGGAAGGCAAAGTCATGAGCGAAGGCAATAAGGCCGGCGACGCCCGCACCATCGGAGAAGCCGCCGCCGCCGGAGCCAGCGTGGGGGTCATTGCCGGAGGAGCCGGAGGAAGCTACGGCATGGGAGCCGGTATCGGAGCCGCCGCCGGAGCCACTGCCGGCATGATCGGGGTGCTCCTCTCAAGAGGTCCGGACGCCGTCCTGACCCGCGGCAGCACCTTGGAAATGGTGTTGGACCGCCCCATCTCCTTCAACGAAAACGAGCTCAATTTCGGAGCCGGCTACCAGAGGCCGAGGGCCTCCGCCGCGGAAGCGCAGACGCCCGAAAAGTCCCGCTCTACCATTCCCCTCCCCGGCCGCCGCGACCAGTAGGGCGGACCCCATTTGCGGCCAGTGGGGCAGAATTCATTCTGCGCACCGACTTCAGTCGGTGCATCGGAGCCAAGCTCCGACGTTCGGGCGGAAGCTCGGACGCTCATCTTTTACCCAGCCACTCCCCGGGCGATGCCCCAGGCCTGAGCCCCCAACTCCAGCCAGACGCGAGGAGCGACTAATATCATTGGAATGGCGTTCACCCACCCGCCCCTCAGGGCCAGGAACAGCAGCATCGGCCCCAAAAACCCGCGCCCCGGCGAAGGGGTCGTCGTAAACGGCTCGCCAGCCAGCGCCGCGGGCAGCGGAATTTGCGCCCCTTGACAGAATAGCGACGTCCACTTCCCGCCGTAATTGTAGTGGACCGTCAGCCACTGCCAGCTCCAGCCCAGCGCGCAGCAGAGCAGCGCGGCAGCCAGAGCCCGCCGTCTCACTTGTGGCCAGGCAGGAATCGCTTAATGAAGTTGGTGTCGAAATTTCCGGCCTGGAAATCGGGATCGGCCAGAATCCGCTGCTGCATCGGGATCGACGTATAGATCCCCTCCACAATGAACATGCTGAGTGCCCGCTGCATGCGGTCGATCGCTTCCGCACGGTTGCTGCCGTACGTGATCAGTTTCGCCACCAGCGAATCGTAGAACGGCGGAATCACGCAATCCGTGTACGCCCACGTGTCCAC
>JBDTPR010000272.1:0-8339 GCA_039932635.1 Candidatus Solibacter sp. | reverse complement strand
GCGGAATATGTATTCGCCATCTTCGATTAAATCAAATCCTTACAGAGTGATCGAGTTCTTAGAATAGCGCAAACCACGCGCCGTCTGCAACTTGGGGGCAAGTTATTCGGCCGGGGACTGGCAGGTGAGGCGAACCATGTCCACATCGAGGGTGACAATCAGGCCGTCCTGCAACATCAATTCGATGGCGGCAGCGGCTTCGGCGATTTTGGCGGGGGTGTCGATGACCGAGATAGTGACCGGGAGGTCGCGCATGGGGTGCCAGAAGCTGCGCTTGTGCTCGTGGCCTTTGGCGCCGTAGCCGAGCATGCCCCGGTCCACGGTGGCGCCGGCGATTTCCAGCATGCGTAGTTTCTTGACGATGGCCTCATACAGCGGCTCGCCGTGCCACTTGTCAGCCTCGCCAAGGAAGATGCGGAGCATTTTCGCCGGTCCTGCCTGGCGCTGGGGAGGCGGCGGCGCGGCGGGGCGTTCCAGCGGCGGACCGGAGAGCTTTACCACGGTGGTGTCCTGAACTTCGATCAGCCCGTCGGTCACCATCTGATAGAGGGTGGGCAGGACTCCTTCCACCATTTCCGCGGAGTCTACGAATTCGATGCGGATCGGGAGGTGCTCAGCCAGGACTTCAATTTTCGGAGTGTGGAGCGTGTGGTGACCGCCGAAGCCGGAGTACGCTCGCGTCGCCGTCGCCCCGGCTACGCCCTTTTGCATGAGGAATGTCATCACCGCATCGTGCAGCGGCGTGTGGTGATACTGGGTGTCCTCGTTGAGGTAGATAGTCACCCGCCTGGCCGGACCCTTGGTTAGCATTTGGCCTCCAGTTCTATGATGCTCCTCCGCGAGGGATTCAGGGCCGCGCGCCATGGATGTCCAACGGGCCACCGCACGGTATCGCTACCAGGTCTGCCGCCTCAAGCCACCAACAAAGTCGAAATGGGAGTCGCGGCTCATGACTGGAATTGCATGTTGCCGGCTAAGAGCCGCAATCCATAGGTCATTCGACGGAATCGGCTTACCCGCGCCCTTCAGTTCCAGCCGGATGGCTGCATAGTGCCGCGCGGTTTCAAGGCCAATATCAAGGACCGTGCACCGGTCCAACATTCGCTGCAGGGACTTTTCGTACGCCTCGCGGTGGCGTGATTGCGCGATTCCAAACGCAAATTCCCCGGCTACGATTACGGGGATCGCAAGGTCGCGCGCCTCGGACACGATCTCAACCGCATCCGGAGAATTGTCCAGATAAGCGGAAAGCGCATTCGTGTCCAGGATCAAGCCCAGTCCTCGGGTTCGATTTGCTCAAATTCCTTTTCGATAATCTTCTGGATCCGCAGAGTCTCCCCATGGAGATGGGCCAGTTCACCCGCACATTCCAGCCAGGGCTTGCCGTGCCCTCGATTTCCCTGGGAGAGTTTCTCCTCGACCGCTTGCGTCACGTACTCGCGCAGGGGAATTCCCAAGGCACTGGCGGTGGCCTTCGCCTTGCGAAAGGTGCGGTCCGGGATCTCGAGCGTGGTCTTCACAAAGCCAGTATCCCATATTTATGGGAGGACTCACGGTTCAGGCCAGGACTCGCGAGAGGACCGCCCGCCTTCACGTCCTACGCTTCCTTAATCCAGACGATCGACGTCGCGGGGCGGCGCGGCGGGCGGGTATCGGCGCCGGGGGGAGGCCCGGGCGGAGGGGGTGGCATCTGCGGGTCGCGATTACAGCGCGCGTAATTCGGGATGGCGAGCAGCGGGGCGCCGTCGGCGAACTTGCCTTTGACCACCATGACGCCGCCCAGGAGGTCGCCGCGCCATTCGGTGGTGAGCGCGGAATCTGGCGCCAGCGATTTGGCGATGTCCTGGTCCACCTTCTCGATGTTGTATATCAGCGGACCATAACGCAGCGCGACCTTGCCGCGCGTGGCTTCGATTTTGTCGCTGGCGCGCACGCGTTGCACGGGCAGCGGCAGCATCAATTCCACCTTGTCGCCGGCCTTCCAGGAGCGCTTGATGACGGCGTAGCCCTTTTCGATAACTGGCTTGACGGCCGCCCCGTTTACTGAAAGAGACGTGATGCCGGAGACCTGCGGCGCACCGGTATACAGGCTGCTGACATTGCGCTGCGGAGCACGGATGCGCAGACTGAAATTCTTCGCCGTCTTGGGGTTCACGGTGATGGTGACCTTGCCATCCCAGGGGTAGTTGGTGGACTGCACCATCTCCACATCGGTGCCGCCGGCGTTTTCCAGGTTGATGGTGCTGCCCACGAACATGTTGACGTACACACCGTCCGCGCTCTTGGCGTAGGCCCAGGTGGGCACCATCAGCAGGGTGCGCGCGATATTGCCGACGCAGCAGGGGCAGACGTGCCAGGGCGTGCGCTGCTCGTTGGCATCCAGCGGGTTGGTGTAGTAGAAGACGGACCCCGCGAGATCGGTGCTGCCCAGGAGGGCGTTGTACATGGTCTCTTCGTAGAGATCGACGTACTTCGCGTCGTGATAGGCGAGGTTCATCTTCCACTGGAAGAAGATCTCTCCGCAACTGGAACACGACTCGCAATAGGCGGCATTGCGCAGCGAATAATTGGGCCCGAAGCCTTCGGAGGTTTCGCCGCTGCCCACGCCGCCGGTCACGTAGTATTTCTTGTTGACGATGTTGTCCCAGAGCGATTTCACGGCGCTCTGGTAATCGGGATCGTGGGTCTCCACCGCGACGTCGGCCATGCCGGAGTAGGTGTAGACGGCGCGTACGGCGTGGCCTACGGCTTCGTACTGCTGGGTCACGGGGAGATGGCTCTGATCGTATTCCTGGCGGTCGCGGTCTGGGTTGACGGCCGCGGCGTAACGCGCGTCCAGCAGGTACCTGGCGAGTTCGATGTAGTGCTGGCCCTTGCCGCCGCCCTCCATATCGTTGACGAAGCGGCCGAAGCGGACCAGGGCCTGCTCCATCTGCTGATGGCCGTCGTACCACGGCTTCTTGGGCGCGGGTCCGAGATTGTTGTACCAGCAATCGGACAGTTTCTTGGCCGCGTTGTACATGCGGGCGTCCTTCTTACCAGTCATCAGGTAGTGGTTGATGGCCGATTCGATGAAGTACCCGGCGGTGTAGCCCTCATGGTCGCCGCGCCGTTCCCAATGTTTGAAGGGGCCGGGCTGGATGTTGCCGCGACCGTCCACGCGGGCCAGCGTGAAGGCCGTCTGCAGGTAGCCGTCGGGCTCCTGGGCGGCGAGGATTTTGGGGATCCAATCGTCGAGGGTGGCGCGCATTTTCTCGTGCGCTTTGACGATCTCTGCGTCGCCGCCGGGGTCGATCATGAGCGCGATACTCATGGCTTCCACCGTCTGGTGGACCCAGGCATTGGAGAAGACGTAGCCCTTGTGCGCGCCGTGCGGTTCGCCGCGCAGAGCCTTGCCGGCTTCCACGAAGTTATCGATGCCGCCGGGGCCCTGAGTGAGGTCGGTGCGATTGATGTAATCGATGCAATGCGGGATCCAACTGACCATCAGCGCCTTGGCGCGCGCGCTCCACAGGGGGCTGTCGATTTTAAAATTCTTAGTGTAGACGGCGTCCAATTGCTGCGCGGGGGGTGGAGTTTCCACCAGGACGTTGACCGTGGAACTCGCCGTGGATTGACCGTTGGCGACGGTGAGCTTGAGGACGTGGGGGCCGGGCGTTTTGAACGTTGCGGTGGTGATGAGGGCCTTGGGGTCGGCGAAAGTTACGTCGCCCGGGCCGGAGGCTTTGCTCCAGGCGACGGCGGGAGTGGGACCAGTGGGCGGGGGCGGGGGTGGGGGCAGGACTTCGCCGTTAGGTCCGCGGCCGGGACGCTGGCGGCGCGGCGGATCGCCGTATCCTGCCCAGCCCCGCAGGTAGGTTTTACCAGGGAGTACGGTCACGCGGTCGATGCCCGCGATCCCGTTGAGGGGGGCCGGTTCGTCGGCCATGGCGATCGCGCACTGGAGTACGGGAGCGACTGCGACGGACTTCAGGATGCCGCGGCGGGTGATACGTTGAGACTCTTGGTTCACCGGTCAATACCTCGGAAATCGGAATGGAGTGACTTCATTTTCACTCAAGAAGGCCTGGACTGCAAGCGCTAACATCACTGATGTTGGCAGGCTCAGTCGCTGGTGCCCAGGCCGTTGCCGTCCAGGCCGTCGGTGCGCATCCAGCCGTCCTTCACAATAAAGATGCCGGGGTATTTCTTATCCCACCCCTCGTTGGCCACCGGGACATACTCGCGCGCATTCGCCTCCAGCGCGCTGGTCCCAGGAATGTGCGCGGCGATGCCCACCGAATGCACCAGCGCCGCGCCCGGACAGGTCAGATCCTGCACGCAGCGGAACATACGATATTTCTGAGCTGCCGCCGCCATCAATAGCGACGCCGATTGTCCCTTGCAAGCCTTCAGCGCAACTCCGGTGTACCCCATCTCGCGCGCCAGGAGCAACGTATCCAGGCCTGTCAGCGATTCGTCGATCACCACCGGGCGCAGCTTCGCCGCCTCGAACATCGTGCTCTGACGATTGGCGGCGAGATCGCGCGCGGTGGGCTGCTCCAGATACTGCACGCGTTCGAAGGCGTTGGGCGCTTTGATCTTCAATTGGTGCTCGAACTCGAGCACATGCTGCACGTTCGGACAGCGCTCGTTGAAGTCCAGCGAGTAGACCCAATCCGTGAAGCCGCGCTTGGCCTGCGCGGCCGTGGTCACCCGATCGATGGCCGCGACGCGATCCACATCCCAGGCCAAGTCCGCGCCGTTCAGCTTGATCTTGATTGCGGTCACCCCGTTGTACGGGATCCACGCCTCCAGGGTCTCGGGTAGGCCGTCGCCGACCGGTTTGGCGATTTCCGCCGCGCTCAACGCATCGCTCGCCCCCACGGAGTGGTACATGCGCACACGAGGCGCGGGCTTGCGCGACACATATTGATCCAGGAACTCGCCGCGGAAATCGCGATTCAAATAGTGCGAGAGATCCTGGTGCACGAAATCTTTCCCGCACGCCTGATAGCTGCTGATTTTGTGCAGCTTGCCATAGGCATCGTGGATGGCGGCGTCGATCGGGCTGGCCGTCACCAGCGTGCACAACTTCGGCACGGGCAGCGGCAGCTTCAAGTCCCGCGTGACGTCCGCGGCCGCCTTCAGATACTCGGGCTCCAACGTGAAGTTCACGTCGAGCGGATGCGCGTACGCCGTGTACCCGCGCGTGATTTTGGCAAGCTTCTCGGCGAGCGCCTTCATGGCGCCGAGCGTGACGTCGTAATCCACGCCAGGAGCCGGGAAGCTCCAGACGTTGCCCAGGGACATGGCTGCGGCGCCCTCCGCCGATTTACCGCCGCGCGCCGAGAGCCGGCACTTCACGTTCAACATGGTGACGCGGTCCACTTCCTTGCCGCCGAATTTGTACGGCGTACGATAGCGGAAGTCCTGGAATGCGATGCTCAGTTCCTCGATTTTCGCGTCGGTCGCAGGGGCTGCTGCAAGGATCGCCGGCATGGCCAGAAATGCGCGGCGGTTCATACGCCGGCCTTCGCCATGTAGCCGCGCACGCGATCCAGATCGCGCTTCATTGCGGCCAGCACTTCTTCCTTGGGCAGCGTCAGAGTCTTGTTACCTTTGTCCGCTCCGCCCAGCGAATACTCGTAGTGGATTTGCAGCGGACCATCGAACGCGCTCTGCGCCACCATGTCGAAGAACTGCGGCAATTTCACCATGCCCTCGCCGATGGGTTTCCACTGCGCCTGCCAGACGCCCTTTGCGTCCTTGGCCCACGCGAAATCTTTTACCGCAATGCCGCGCAGATGGCTGCCGGCAATCTTGAAGCTGTTGATCCACCCGCCGAGGCCGCCCTCGATGGTGGCGTGTCCCACATCGTAATTAATGCCCATACTTTTGGGATCGAGATCGCGCATCAGATGCCATAAGTCCCAAATGTTGGCGCCCACCAGGCCAACGCCCGAGTGCGTATGGTAGATCGCGCACATCTGATATTTCGCATTGAGCGCGGCGAGCTTTGCGAGCTTTGGCTTCATGACTTCCAACTGCGCCTCGTACGGCTTGGCGGCGTCCCATTTGTACGCGCCGAAGCGATAGTAGTGGATACCTGAGGATGAGCACGCCTTCAACACATCCTCGGTGAATGGTGTATCGGCGTCGGCGATCTCGGTGGTCACCATCGGCACTTCCAACCCGTTCTTGCGGATGGCTGCCACCAGCGGCGGCAGATCCCTGGCGACCGTGGCTGGCTCGATGTGGCCCTTGGCGCGGAGCGTGATATCGATGCCGTCGAAGCCCAGGCCCGCTGCGGTGGCAGCGAGCGCCTCGCCTTCCACGAATTGCAGGTGCTTGGAGAAGATCGCGACCTTGAGTTTCGGGCGAGCCATCACGGGACGGCTCAATAGCAGTGCGCCACCGGCCAGCAGGGCACGGCGCGAAATCGAAGAATCTTTTGCGCTCACGGAATCATGATAACGCTATGGCGCCGGCAGCAAGGCGGATTGAGCGCGCGCTGTTAAACTGATCGTGATGCCGCAATCGTACAAACCTCTTGAAGCGCCCAAACGCCTGCTCTTCGGACCGGGACCCAGCATGGTGGCCCCGCGCGTATATCAGGCTATGGGGCAACCCGTCGTCGGCCATCTGGATCCTTACTTCTTCCAGGTGGTGGACGAAGTCCGCGACCTGCTGGGTTACGCGTACTCCACGAAGAACCAGTTCAACCTGGCGATTTCCGGCACCGGCACGTCGGGCATGGAAACCGCCGTGGCGAATTTCACCGAGCCCGGCGACAAGTTCGCGCTGCTCACCAACGGTTTCTTCGGCGACCGCATCGGCGACATGGCGCGCCGCCATGGGGGCGAAGTGGTCCGACTCGCGAAGCCTTGGGGCGAGCCGTTCGACGCGCAGGAAGCGCGCGAATTCATCAGGCGCGAACGGCCGCGCATCGTGGCCTTTGTTCAGGCCGAGACGTCTACCGGACTCTACAATCAGGCCAAAGATATCTGCGAGGCCGCGCACGAAGTGGACGCGGTCACGATCACCGATTGCGTCACGTCCCTGGGCGGCATGCCGGTGATGGTGGACGAGAACGGCATCGACATCGCGTACAGCTGCTCGCAGAAAGGCCTGGGGTGCCCTCCCGGACTCTCGCCGATGACCGTGTCCCCTCGCGCTCTCGATCGCCTCAAGACGCGCAAGACCCCGGTGCAATCCTTCTATCTGGATCTGCAACTTCTCGACACGTTTTACAACGGCCACAAATATCACCACACGGCATCGGCGACCATGTTTTATGCGCTGCGCGAAGGACTCGCGATCGTCGCCGAGGAAGGGCTGGAGGCGCGATGGGCGCGTCATAAGGCCAACCACGAAGCCTTCGTCGCCGGTATCGAGGCGATGGGGCTGAGCATGCTGGTGCCGCAGGGGCATCGGCTGTGGACGCTCAATACGCCGCGCATTCCCGAAGGTGTCGATGATGCAAAGGTGCGGCAGTTCCTGCTTGAGAAGTACAGCATGGAAATCGCCGGGGGCTTCGGACCGCTGGCCGGCAAGGTTTTCCGCATCGGCACGATGGGTTACAGCTCGACGGCGGAAAACGTGCAACTCATTCTGGAAGCGCTGGGCGCGGCGATTAAGAGCTAGGACTTTTGGGCCGCCGATAAACGCCGATTCACGCCGATAAGACAACGGCGCAGTATTATAAATCTCATGCTCTCTCGGGAACAGGCTTGGGATATCGTCTGCGAATTCACGAAGTCGGAGGGCCTGCGCAAGCACGCGCTGGCCGTGGAAACCTGCGTCACCGCGTACGCGCGGAAACTGGGTGAGGACGAGCAAAAGTGGAGCCTGACTGCACTGCTCCACGATTTCGATTGGGAGATACACCCGCAGGCTCCCGACCATCCGATGCTCGGCGAACCGATGCTGGCGGAGCGCGGCGTGGACGAGGAGATCCGGCGCGCCATCCTATCGCACGCCAACTATAGCGGCGTGCCTCGCGTATCGCCTCTCGAAAAGGTGCTGTATGCGTGCGATGAATTGGCGGGCTTCATCACCGCCATCTCCTATGTCAAACCCTCGCGCAGCGTCTCAGAGGTGGATGTTGCGTCGGTTAAGAAAAAGATGAAGGACAAGGCCTTCGCACGCAGCGTCAACCGGCAGGACATTGTCGAGGGCGCGCAGGAATTGGGCGTGCCACTGGAAGAGCACGTCGATTTCTGCATCAAGGCAATGCAGGCGCGGGCCGCCGAATTGGGGCTCGCAGGACCGTAATCTCTCCTACGCTCCACATCATTAGAGATACGACGAGCAGCGTTCGCGACATGACGGGCTCCGGTTCAAGGTTCTTGGGTTTT
>JBDTPR010000271.1:0-8360 GCA_039932635.1 Candidatus Solibacter sp. | reverse complement strand
GGGTACGCCAGCCGCCACGATGGGATCAGTAAGTCGGGGGGCGATCAGGCATCCAACCTGCAAAAGATTTTCCAGGACAACGTCCGCACGGTCGGAATCCGCATGGAGCAAGAGGCGGTCGGCAGCCTGCTGGTTCGCGGCAGAAGCGGCCATGTCGGCTTGACTCCGGGACATACGTTCGACCTGACGCGTCATTATTCCGATGATGGCAAATACGTCGTCACGTCGGTGGAGCACGACGCTTCGCAGCCGCTGGCGGTGGACCCGACAGGCCACGGGCTTCATTACGTCAACTGGTTGGCTTGCATTCCCTTTGCGTTGCCCTACCGTCCCGTGTGCGTGACCCCCAAGCCTCATGTGCGCGGCGTTCAGAGCGCGACGGTAGTGGGACCATCCGGCGATGAAATCTTCTGCGATAAGTACGGGCGAGTCAAGGTCCAGTTCCATTGGGATCGCGAAGGACAGAACGACGCCAATAGTTCCTGCTGGGTGCGTGTCGCCACCTTCTGGGCAGGCAAGCAATGGGGCGCCGTGCACATTCCCCGTATTGGCCAGGAAGTGCTTGTAGATTTTGTGGAAGGCGACGTCAATTGCCCCATCATCGTCGGCAGCGTGTACAACTCCGACATGATGCCTCCATGGACCTTGCCGGACGATAAGACGATCAGCGGCGTCAAATCGCGCAGCAGCCAGCAGGGCAGTGCCGACAATTTCAATTTGCTCTCGTTCGAGGACAAGAAGGGCAGCGAAATCGTCAAGTTTCAAGCCGAGAAAGATCTCGCCAGCCTGGTCAAGCACGACGAAAAACGAGAAGTGCAGCACGATCGCACCACCATCATCAAGAACGACGAAACCCAGACCGTCACGGACGGCAACGAGAAGATCGTCGTCGAAAAGGGCAATCAGACCATCGATATCAAGATGGGCAATCAAACCACCACCATCGATATGGGTAACCAGTCGCTCAAGATCAAGATGGGCAATCAGACCAACAAGGTCGACCTGGGGAAGATCGAGACCGAGGCGATGCAGTCCATCGAACTCAAAGTGGGGCAGAGCAGCATCAAGCTCGATCAGATGGGCGTTACTATCAAAGGTATGATGATCAAGGTAGATGCGCAGATCCAGTGTGACATCCACGGGGTCCTGACGAATGTCAAAGCCGACGCCATGACCGTGGTCAAGGGCGGCATTGTGATGATCAACTGATATGGGCGGTATTCCAGCGCAGGCCAATTCGAAAACCGTGATGCTCTCCACGGTTGCGGAACTCGGCGATGAGGCGATGGCGCTCGTGCGTCCGGAGTTGCATCCGCTCGATCTGGTCGCCGTCCTGATGGAAAAATCGCTCTTCCCGGATGCCGTTAGATTCATCGCCCACGCGCTGCCGAAGCGCGAAGCTGTGTGGTGGGGTTGGGTCAGCGCGCGCCGGTCCGCCGGCGACAATCCCCCGCCCAAAATCAAAGGTTCGCTGGATGCCACCGAACGCTGGATCGCACAACCCAGCGAGGACAACCGCCGTCTCGCCATGGCTGCCGCGCAGAAAGCCGATCTCGGGACCGCCGCCGGCTGCGCCGGGCTCGCTGCCTTTTTCAGTTCGGGCAGCATAGGGCCTCCGGAGGCGCCGCCGGTTCCGCCCGGAGAATTTCTTACCGCGAAGGCGGTGGCCGGCGCGGTGATCTTTGCAGCGCTGGCCCAGCAACCGGAGCTCGCGCCCGAGAGATTCCGCAGTTTTGTCGCACAGGGCGTGGAAGTCACCAACCGCGTCAAAATCTGGGAGCCGCGCGCTTAAAGGAGAACCTATGGGAATGCCTGCCTCGCGAATCACCGACATGCATGTGTGCCCCATGGTGACGGGCATCGTCCCGCACGTCGGCGGCCCCATCCTGCCTCCCGGCGCCGTGACCGTACTCATCGGCGGACTCCCCGCCGCCCGCGCCACCGACATGGCAACCTGCGTCGGCCCGCCCGACGTGATTGTGAAAGCCTCCATGACCGTGCTCACTGTCAGCCTGCCTCAAGCCCGCATTGGCGACATGACAGCTCACGGAGGAACCATCGTCCTGGGGTGTTTCACTGTACTCGTCGGCGGTTAGACGGCTCCTTAGCCGGCAGTGTAACCCGCGTCGATCGCCAGATCCGCGCCGGTGATGTGCGCCGCCTGATGGCAACTCAGGAACACCACTGCCTCCGCAATTTCGGCGGGAAACGCCATCCGCTGAATTGAAGGCTTGGTCGCATCGGCCCCGCCCAGCGCACTCCACGCGCCCTCCTCTCCGCCCTGTTTTTCCACCAGGCCCTTCCAAAACGGCATGGCGCGCCACATCGGCGTCACCACGCCCGCGGGCGACACGCAGTTCACGCGGATCGCTTGCGACTTCAGTTCCAACGCCGCCGATTTCACCAGCATCCGCACCGCCGCCTTACTCGCGCAATACGCGCTGGCGCCCGGCACCGCCTTCACGCCCGACGCGGACCCCACCACCACGATGCTGCCTCCGCTCTCACGCATCGCGTGGGCGCCGTACCTGACAGTCAGAAACGAGCCATCCAGATTGACTGCCATGACTCGCCGCCAATCCGCCAGGGTGGTCTCCGCGATCGTCCACGCCGCCGATATGCCTGCGCACCCCGCCACCGCGTCCAACCGCCCGGCCGATTCCATCGTCCGCTCCCAGTCGCTTTCCTCCGCGACATTGAGGTGGATCTCGCCGGCGACCTCACCCATCGGGTACGCGATGTCCGCGCGCACCACCTCCGCACCCTCACCCGCGAACGCCGCGGCCACCGCCTGGCCGATCCCCGACGCCGCACCTGTCACCAATACCCGCTTGCCGAACATTCTCATAGTCAGGAGTCTATCTCGCGCCAGCGTCCGTGGCATAAGGTAAGCGATTCCACGCCTGCCCGCGAGGTACGCCGTGAAACAGAAGCCTTCCTTCAGCCGCCGCAAATTTGTAGCCTTCATGGCCGCCGATCCCGCCGCAACTTACCCCGAAGCGCGCCGGGACGGGCGATGGCATCCAACCTTTTCCAAACTCCCCTACAGTTCACTCGCCGGCGACGCACAGCGTAGGACCCAGCCATTCCCCATGACGCAGGTGCGTCTGCTGCCCTCCACCTTTCTCGATGCCGCGGAGTGGAATCGCGGCTACATGAGCCGCTGACCTTCCGCACCACCGGCCAATCGCAGGACGTGACACTGGTACCGATCAATTCGGTGTTCGGCATGGTACTGGAGCCGGCTATTTCCAGTGATAAGAGGATACTGGGAGTATGAAAGTGGCCCGCTTCGAACGCGTCACAGTGACTCTGCCGGACGACCTGCTCAGGGAGATCGACCGCCGCGAGAAAAATCGCAGCAAGTTTGTCGCTGACGCAGTCCGCCGTGAATTGGAGCATCGTCGGCGCGTTGACCTCCGACGCTCGCTCGACAATCCCGATCCCGAGAGCATCGAACTGGCGGAACAGGGGATCGAGGAATGGTCTCGTTTGATGCCAGATGAAAATGTCGAGTCACTCATCGACCCCAAAGCAGTCCGGCCTATCCGCTGGAGACCGGGCCAGGGGTGGGTGGCGGAACATCCGTGACTCTTGGACGCGGTACTTTAGTCGTTGTCGATCTCGCCCCACAATGGGGCATGAACAGCGGGGCATCCGGCCCTGCGTAGTCGTCAGCGACCCGGAAGTAGCTGCCAACCAGCGCTTTCCATTGATCTGCGTGGTTCCCGTCACCGGAACCTCCGGCCAAGGGCTTCTTTATCCCCCACTCTCCGCTGGAAAGAGCGGCTTGGCGAAAGAGTCATTTGCACTAATCGACCAACTGAGGGTAGTGAACAAAAGACGCGTGAAGAGCCTGTTCGGCCAATTGCCGGCCGATGAAATGGACGCAATGGATGAAGGCCTGGCGGCTTTCCTGGGACTGCGGTCCGAGTCGTCAAACCCGCTCCCCGGCTTGCTGTAAGCGCTCCCAAAGTAGTAGGCGCAAATCTTAAGATTTCTTGTACAATGTTAGGGACATGAACCTTGAACAGGTGGCCCGGCGTGCGAAGGTCTCTACCGCGACCGTCTCGCGCGTGCTCAATAACGCGAGCGTAGTTAAGACGTCCACGCGCGCCCGCGTCGTCAAGGCCATCGAAGAACTCAAGTATCATCCCAACCTGCACGCCCGCAATCTCGCGGGAGGCAAGAGTCGCACGATCGGCATGATCGTCTCCAATATGGAGAACCCCTTCTTTTTCGACATCTTTAAGACCGTCGAAAGCGATGCCCATGCCGCGGGCTTCGAAGTCGTCATCGCCAATACCGATTACCGCAGCGAACAACTCGTCTCTTCCATCCGCTTGATGATTGGCCGCCGCGTGGCCGGACTGGCCGCCGTGGTCTCCGAGATGGAGCCCGCCCTCATGGAAGAACTCACCGACAGCACCATCCCTGTGGTGTTCTACGATGTCGGCACGCCGCGCCAGAATATTACCAACATCCGGGTCAACTACCGCCGCGGGATCGACAAAGTTATCGATTACCTTCACACTCTCGGTCACCGGAAGCTCGGCTTCGTCGGACACCACGCTATGCTTGGTCCCATCAACGAACGCGCCCGCGCCGTCCTCGAAGCCGCCTCTCGCTACCCCGGCATGGAGGTCCGAACCGCCGCCGACGCCGATACGCTGGATGGCGGGCGACTCGCCTGCCGCAGCCTGCTCTCCTCCGGGCCGCAGCCTACCGCCATCGTCTGCGTCAACGACATCATGGCCGTCGGCGCCCTCCGCGAGCTGCGCGAGCGCGGCATCCGCGTCCCCCAGGACGTTTCCGTCACCGGCTTCGATAACGTCAAACTCTCCGAATTTTGTTACCCCGCGCTCACCACGGTGCACATTCCACGCGATACAATCGGGCATCTGATTTGCGATACGCTGCTCTCCAAATCGGAAAATGCCGTTGCCGATCACGAAATGGTGATCGATCCGGAATTCGTTCTGCGCGACTCCACCGGCCCGGCGCCGGCGCTCTGACGCGTCGTTCGCTTCCTTGACACGAAGGTTGAGGTCCCATACGATATGCTGGTGCAAGCGATTACAGCCACATTTCCCGCACTCCTGCTGCAAGCGCAGTTGATGACCCTTTCCGCAGTCGATCTCGCCATCATCATCCTGTACTTCGCGGCCGTGATGGGCATCGGCTTCTACCTCAAGAGTTTCACCAAAACCGGAGAGGATTTCTTCCTCGCAGGCCGCGAGATGACCGCTTGGATTGCGGGCCTTTCCTTCCTCGCAGCCAATCTCGGCTCCCTCGAACTCATGGGTTGGGCGGCCGCCGCCTACCAGTACGGCATTCTGGCGGTCCACTGGTATTGGATCGGCGCCATTCCTGCCATGCTCTTCCTCGGGATTGTCATGATCCCGTTCTATTACATCTCCAAGACGCACTCCGTCCCCGGGTATCTGAAACTCCGCTTCGGCGAACCTTCCCGCGCCCTGTCCGCCATCTCCTTCGGCCTCATGACCGTCTTCATGAGCGGCATCAATATGTATTCCATGGCGCTGGTGATGAAGGTCGTGCTCGGCTGGGACATCCACGTCTCCATCTGGATTTCGTCCCTAACCGTGATGATCTACGTTGGCCTGGGTGGCCTGCTCTCTGCCATCTTTAACGAGGTCCTGCAATTCGTCCTCATCTGGCTGGGCGCCATGCTGATCTCCGTGATCGGCCTGATCGAAGCCGGCGGCTGGGACGGCATGGTCGCCAAGATTCACGCCAATTTTCCGCAGGGCGATTACACTCACGCCTGGCGCACCCTCGGCTCCTTCCAGGACAACCCGATGGGCATCAACTGGGTCGGCATCGTTTTCGGCCTCGGCGCCGTCATTTCCATGGGCTACTGGACCACGGATTTCCTGGTGGTGCAACGCGTCATCTCCGCGAAAGATCTGCGTTCCGCCAAACTAGCCCCAATCATCGGCGCCGCCTTCAAGATGGCCGTGCCCTTTATCGTCATCCTGCCCGGTTTGCTCGGACTCGCCGTCCTGCCCGAGAAATTGCTGCCTGAAGCACAGGCCCTCGCCACCGGCGGTCACAGCTACAACGAAGTCCTCCCCATCATGCTGGCGCGCTACTGCGGACCGGGACTCCTCGGTCTCGGTATCACCGCGCTCATCGCCGGCTTCATGAGCGGCATGGCAGGCAACGTCTCCGCTTTCGCCACTGTCTGGACCTACGATATCTACCGCGCCATGATCAAGAAGACCGCCACCGATGCGCACTACGTTTCGGTGGGCCGCTGGTGCACCGTGGTCGGCGTCCTCGCTTCCATCGGCACGGCGTATATGGTGATGAGCTTCGCCAGCATCATGGATTACGTGCAGGCCCTGTTCAGCTTCTTCATCGCACCGTTGTTCGGTACTGTGCTTCTAGGCATGTTGTGGAAGCGCGCTTCACCGGCCGGCGGGTTCTGGGGACTCGCTTGCGGCACCGCTTCCTCCATCGGCATGTGGGCCTGGGTCAAGATGGATCACACCGCGATTCAATATGTCGCCATGTCACCCTATGCCAAGGATATGGCCGAGAATATGTTCCGCGCCCTCTGGTCCGGCATCGTCTGCGTCGGGGTCACTGTGGTGGTCAGCTATATGACGGCGCCCAAGCCCGATTCCGAACTCGTCAACCTCGTCTACGGTTGCACCGACGTCCCCTCGGAAGGGCATTTGCCCGTCTGGCAGCGACCCATTTTCTGGGCGGGGATAGTCTCCGCCGTCTTCATTGCGCTAAATATCATCTTCTGGTAACACGAGAAACTTAAATGACTAACGCCAAAACACGTCCTATTACGTTCGGCATGATTGTCGGGAACCGCGGATTCTTCCCGGACCACCTTGCCAAAAGCGGCCGCGAAGACATGATCGCCGCCATCGAGAAGGCTGGCTTCAAGGTCGTCACCGTCGGGTCCAACGACACCAAGTACGGCGCCATCGAATCGCGCAATGAGGCCGCCTGCTGCGCCGACCTCTTTAAGAAGCACCGTGAAGACATCGACGGCATCATCGTCACTCTGCCCAACTTCGGCGACGAGCGTGCCATTGCCGACACCCTGCGTCTGGCCAATCTCGACGTGCCCGTGCTGGTGCAGGCCACGCCCGATACGCCCGGCCGCATGACTATCGCCGACCGCCGCGATTCCTTCTGCGGCAAGATGTCCGCCTGCAACAACCTCAAGCAGTACGGCATCCCGTACTCGCTTACCACGCTGCACACCGAAGCGCCGGATTCCGAGCACTTCGCGCAGGATCTCACCTGGTTCGCCCAGGTCTGCCGAGTAGTCCGCGGACTCCGCCGTTTACGCATTGGCTCTATCGGCGCGCGGCCCTCGGCCTTCAACACCGTTCGCTACTCGGAGAAGCTGCTCGAAGCCAGCGGCATTTCCGTGGAGCCCATCGATCTCTCCGAGATCCTAGGCCGCATCAATCGGATGACCGATGCCGAGGCGGGCGAGAAACTCGACGCCATCCGCAAGTACGTCTCCACCGATCAGGTGCCGCTCGAACCCCTGGTCAAGATGGCTAAACTTGGCACCGTCATCGATACCTGGATGGAGCAGACGCAGGTTTCCATCAGCGCCATTCAATGCTGGACCTCGCTCGAAGAATTCTTCGGCGTTGTGCCCTGCACCATCATGAGCATGATGAGCGAAAATCTCATGTCCAGCGCCTGCGAGGTCGATATCGTCGGCGTGGTCGGCATGCACGCGCTGCAACTCGCCAGCGAAACTCCGAGCGCATTGCTCGATTGGAACAACAACTACGGCGACGATCCCGATAAGGCCGTCTGCTTCCACTGCTCCAATTTGCCCAAGCACTTCTTCAAGTCCGTGAAGATGGACTTCCAGCAGATCATCGCCGGCACCGTGGGCCGCGAAAACACGTACGGCACTTGCGAGGGCCTCGTGAAGGCCAGCCCCATGACCTTCGCCCGCTTCTCCACCAACGATCTGGAAGGCTCCATCGACGGGTACGTCGGACAGGGCGAGTTCACCGACGATCCGCTCACCACCTTCGGCGGCGCCGGCGTCGTGAAGATCCCGCGTCTCCAGAGCCTGCTCCGTTCCATCTGCGAGAACGGCTTCGAGCACCACGTGGCGGCCAATATGTCCACCGTCGCTTCCGCCGTGCAGGAAGCCACCGGCCACTACCTGGGCTGGAACGTCGCGATCCACGAATAGCTAGGAGCGCGAATAGCTAGGAGCGCGAATCAATCGGGCCCGCGAATCAATCGGAGCCGCGACCGTGAGGGAGCGGTTTTTCCGACCCTGCACAGGAGATATCCATGAGCATCGTAGCCGGAGTCGATTTCGGAACGCTAAGCGT
>JBDTPR010000270.1:0-8386 GCA_039932635.1 Candidatus Solibacter sp. | reverse complement strand
CAATGATCGGGATTCTGGGGTTCGTTAGGCTGTCTTGCGGGCTGCGGATGCGCGCTGCGGCCTCGTAGCCGTTCATCTCGGGCATCTGACAATCCATGAGAACCAGATCGTAGGGGATTCTCCGCAGCGCCTCCAGCGCCTCTCTACCATTGGCCACTGTATCGGCTCGGTAACCGAGCTTGCCCAGAATGGCGAGAGCTACCTTCTGGTTAATGATGTTGTCCTCGGCTACCAGGATACGCTTCGAGCGATCCGGTGCCCCCATGCCGGGCCGGCGGGTTTTGTGATCTTCGACCATCGATGCGTGCGCATTCTCAACGTCCGCAATCGCATCCGGCGGGCTCGGCGTTACGCGGGGCGCTTTCCCGCAGCGGGCAGTAAACCAAAAAATCGAGCCCCGTCCCAGTTCGCTCTCTACGCCAATTTGGCCGCCCATGAGCTCCGCCAATTGCCTGGATATGGCCAGCCCCAGCCCGGTGCCGCCGTATTGGCGGGTGGTGCTGGCGTCTACCTGCGTGAAGGAAGAAAACAGCCCGGCATGGCGATTGGCGGGGATACCGATACCCGTATCCTCCACCGAAAACCGGACCATGGCGGAGCGTTCGTCCTCCGCCTCGAGACCCACGCGGATGACCACCGAGCCCTCATGTGTGAACTTCAAGGCATTTTCGACCAGATTGAGGATGACCTGTCGCAAGCGTCCGGCGTCGCCCCGCAAACACGAAGGCACCTCGCGGGCGATCTGGCAGGTCAGTGGCAGTCCTTTCTCCCGCGCCTTGAACGCCAATAGCTGGATCATATCGCTCACCACCGTCCTCGGGTCGAAATCCAGAATCTCCAATTCAAGCTTACCCGCCTCAATTTTGGAAAAATCCAGGATGTCGTTGATCAAGGCCAGGAGCGAGTCACCGCTCGATCGCACCATCTCCGCGTAGCGGCGCTGTTTGTCTGTCAGTTCGGTGTCCAGCAGTAGACCGGTCATCCCGATCACGCCGTTCATCGGCGTGCGGATCTCGTGACTCATATTGGCGAGGAATTCGCTCTGGGACCGGGTAGCGGCCTCGGCGGCTTGCTTGGCGGCCAACAGATCGTTCTCTTCGCGCTTGCGTTGCGTGAGGTCCCGGCAGACCGTCGCCATTTCAGTTCGACGATTCGTTTGCGGGTCGGTGATGAAGAAGACAGACTGCCACATGGGAATCGGCACACCGGTTTTTAGGTGCTTAAACCTCGTCTCTCCTTCCCAATGACCCTCACGGAGTATCGTTGGCAGGGTGCTTTTGACGAAATCGGCCCAATCTTCATTCATAACGAAGTCGGTTAATGACATGCCGGCAAGCTGGACGTCTTCGTCAAGCCCCACGATCTCGCGCCCCGCCTGATTGACGAACTGGACTGCGCCCTCTGGAGAGGCAAAACCGATGAAATCGGTACTGGCCTCCACGACCGATGCGATTTTTCGGAGCTCGCTCTCGATCCGCTTGCCGTCCCTTAAGTCCCGAATCGATATGTAGAGGCGATCGCCGTCACTGAGCTCCACGGGGCTGCAACGAATCTCGACTGGGATGGCTTCGCCGTTCTTTCGCCGGGCGACGCGCTCCATTTCGCGCTCCGGGTCGAATGGACCGGCTGGGTCCGGGGGAAGCGTAGTGCGCGGGCTGAAGTCAGGCACGAGCAAGGCGAAGCACTGCCCGATCAGCTCTTCGCGCCGGTAGCCGAACAACTGCTCGGTTTGGCGGTTCACAAGCACAATGTGGCTGGCAGCGTTCAAAATCACGAGCCCATCGGGGGTAGCCTCCAAAAGTCCGAGCACTTCTGCCTCCCGCGCGGCCAGCCAGACGACTCTCACATTGCGCCGGTAAGCGTAGAACCAGCCACCAATTGCAAGGAGTAATAGGGCCGCCGTCCCAGCCTCAATCCATGCACCACGAATGAATTCGCCAAGCGCCTCGTCATAATCGATTTTGGCGATCAGGTTCATATCCGTACCGGAAATGGCGCGAACCGCTGCCAGTACCGCAGCCCCTCGATAGTCGGTGAACCTGCCAAACATTGACCGGCCCTCCAGCGCTCCATGGGCAGCTAACTCCGGAAGGCCGGGACTGGCGTGGGGTCCCATAGGACCGCCGCGGAGCGGGGACAGGTAGAGGATTTTGCCGCCGGTTCGCGCGACTAGGATGTTCTCGCCGGTTTTGGTGGGAACTGCTTCTCCGGTCAGGAGGGAAAACAGCGTTTCGTACGGGTTGACCAACAC
The DNA here is from genome assembly GCA_039932635.1 of Candidatus Solibacter sp. Lineage (GTDB taxonomy): Bacteria > Acidobacteriota > Terriglobia > Bryobacterales > Bryobacteraceae > Solibacter. Next base: position 6,135 of record JBDTPR010000270.1, on the reverse strand, counting down.
GGCGACCGCACCTATTGGATTCATAACAGGTTGTGCGGCGGCGAACATCCCTATCTGGTTGGGAACGGGAGATGTTACGCAAAGGGTCGAGCGGCCCTTTCCGTCCGCGAACCAATCGAGTTGAAGCCGGCCGGTTTGGATGGCCCTGCGGCCGGCGGATTTCAGCAGCGGAGATGGGTCTGGAGAGGCGGTCGCCCGGGCCACTGCGCTACCTTCGCGGTCCAGCACATACGTACCCAGATAGCCGTAAGTGTTCTTGGTCAAGTTCAACAGTGCGAGATGCGCCAGAAGGGCCGGGCGTTGGCCGGCGATCTTTTGGGAGGAGGTTTGGGACAGGTAAGTGATCACCTCGGGCGCCCGCGAGTTCGACTCGGCGTCCCCGGCCCGTTCCTGAAGCCAATTGGCTACCAGGTGGGCACGGTCCTCGGCGACGCGGTTCTGGCGTTCCTCCCAGACCGCCAATACCTGGCGATGTTGGGCAGTCAGAAGCAAAATCAGCACTGCAACGACACCGCTGAAGGCTGGCCCTACCGTCAATAGCGGATTGATTGGGGATAGCGAGCGAACAGGCAAGTGCAGGGCTGTCAGCACTCTAGCTCGGACGGATTGTCGATTCCCTAAGGCCATGATGATATGACACCGTTAGAGGCCCAACAGCGCGCGCTACAGCCAATACGCCGCAAGCAGCTGTCCCGCAACTCCTTCATTGACAAAGTGGACGGCGCATTCAACGGCTGTCTAACCAACTGCTGAGGCGCACTCTCGTCCTATGTTCTTAGTATGGTGGCAGAAGCGACGGAAGCCTGTACACAGAATCCCGCGATTAGCATAGGACAACACAGTAGGCAGAAACGCTCCGCGCGAGCTCGCGGGGCGTGGAATTCGCGCTGGACACGGACCTGTAGCGGGATCGTCAGCTGATCGTTGGAGGAAACCCGACCATAGCGAGACTAGGCCGACACCCAGATGTTCCAGTTCCTGGAGTGTCGCCAGCAGATCCGTCACCGATCGGCCCCAACGGTCCAGGCGCCAAACCAGCACGACATCGATCTCCCGGCGCCGGGCGGCCTGCAGCAGTAGGATGGACCTTCCTGGCCGAAAAGGATCGACTGCGGCCATGGTTAGGTGACATGCCGAAATGCCCATAAAACGGGCATACCACCGGAGCTTGCTGCCGTTGCTTCTGCTTCGTCCTTGTGTTTCTCGTCGGCCGCCCGCTGGCGTGCGCCGAATCGACCTATGCGATCCGCTGGATCAGGCCCGGTTCGTCTGTGTCGTTCTGCCGGTTCTGGGAAATAGATGACAGCAGTGTGGCCAGATCGTTATGGAAAAGTTGCTTTTCCACCGGCTCGGCGTCTTCCGGTGTCAGGGTGGCGCCCAGACCGCGCATGCCGTGACTGAGAAACGCGACGCGGCCTTCCGAAGTCGATAGATAATTTGTCAGGTCGCGGTTCTGCTTCTCCAATTGCATAGACAACCATTGGCGGAACGCCGCGACGTGCATTGTGGCCAGTGTCGCCGAGAGCTCTGCGGCCTCGTAAAGCCTTGCCGCCGCGGCATCGCGATAACTGCCGCCGGAATCGCGGAACGCGGCCAAGAGCGCCAGCTTTCCGAACTGCGTGCCGGTATTCTTTAAGCGCTCTTGCCAATATTCGGCACACGGCTTGAGGACCGGCCGCGAGGTCACTGCGATCACTGCGTGCTCCGGCGTTTGTTCCGCCTCATCCTGGACGAAGCAACTTTCAAATGCACGCTCCAACACTTGCGCCGTCAGTTCATACGGCAGCTTCTCGAAATGTATGCGATTGACGGCGTGGGTCAGCAGGTCGCGCGGGTGGCAGCGGCGGTAGGCTCTTCCGCACTGCCGATAGTTCTTATCCACAAAGGCTTCGAGGTCTTGGCGTTGATACGGGAGTTTCCTGGCAACGCAGACATTCTCGAAGATATGCATGAACTCGTTCATTGCCGGGCCGCGCAAGAGCAACTTGTACTGGATGCGGCGCAGGAATGCCTCGTCTCCGAGGTCCTCGGGCTTCAAATTCGTAGAAAACACCAGGAACGCTTCGAACGGCGCTGTCATCTTGCCGCCGGTCATGAAACTCAGGTAATCGACTCGTCGCTCCATGGGGATAATCCAGCGGTTCAGAACTTCGGCGGGGGCCGCCAGTTGCCGGCCGAAATCGTCGATCAGGTAGATTCCGTTATTGGCCTTCAACTGGAAGGGTGCTTCGTAGACCTTCGAGGTTGCGTTGTAGCGCAGATCGAGCATGTCCAGCGTCAGTTCGCCACCAGTGACAATGAACGGCCGCCTGCACTTCACCCAGCGCCGGTCATACGACCGTTCGCCACCGACGACCGAGCCCGCATGCTCATCGTCCTCCGTGATGCGCTCGTGGTAGACGGGGTCGAAGACACGCACGATCGTACCCTGGCAATCGATCGCGTGCGGCACAAAGACCGGCGCGCCTTCCAGATTGTTGAGAGATTCAATGAGGTAGGACTTGCCGTCACCCGGCTTTCCGTAAACCAGCATCGATTTCCCGGAACTAATGGCGGGCCCCACCTGGGAAAGCACTTGCTCGGTGATCACCATTCCTTTGAGCGCGTTCGTCAAGGCGGCCTTTGTCAGCCATCCCTCAAGCGGACGCTGCCGGCGCACCTGTTCGGTGTACTGGGAGAGGGGCACCGGCGCGGCTCCGGCATACTGGCCCGCTTCCAGCATTTCACGCGTTAGGATGCGTCCCGCTTCCGTCAGCCCCAACACGGCGCCTACGGTTCCCATACCGAGGGAGCGCCTGACCTGGATATGGTGCTTCAATTTCAGTGTTTCGACAATGTCCTGAATCACGCTGAACCGGAGACCGATCGCGTCGGCCAAATCCTGTCCATAGAGATCGCCGCGGTAATAGAGGATCTTGAGGACAAGTTGTTCGATTTGAGACTCGATCAGACCGGCCTCTTCAAGGGAAGAGGGTTCCTTAGGGGCAAACTCCATGGTGGGCCTCATCGACTAATCATCCTGCAACTGAAGTATTCCCATTCAAACAGACCAAGCGTTGTCAGTTCGTCGTCATCGGGTATGGATCTAAACCTTGGCCAACAACGTCAGTCTTCGGTACGTCAATGCGCCGTCAAGCTGAGCCATCCCCTGCCAGGGAGGCCGGGGTGGTTGACCGATGTCGCAGGCAGCAGACCTTCCAATTGGAGCTGACAAGTCGGGCAGAGCAGCAAGTGTGCCTCCAACACGGCAAGGTCATCCGGATTCAGTACGGCCGTTTGATATCGCAGTAGCGCGCGATCCGGAACATGATGTTGGAACAGAAAATCGAATGTATCGCCGGGTGACGTGCTCCCAGTATCGTAGGCGCGTAACTGAAGTGGCATGGAATTCTCTCTGCAGAACCATTCTGCTGGTATGGCGGGAGGTCCACAATGGGATCTTCACCGCATTTTGAGAGGGCGATACCCCCGCGTCTGGCACGTTACGCCATTCCTGGATACAGTATCGTCCCTAAGCGAGCCAGGGTTTCCCTGCATTCCTATCATTCCCCTCCCAACGCGACACTGAACAAGGGGGCGGAGTCCCTTGGGCCATGCATCAATCTGAGTTGCACGTTTTACTGATCGAAGATAACCCCGGCGATGCGGAATTAGTCAGGGCATCGCTAACCGATGCGGTTGACGCGACGTTCCGGCTTGACCATGTCGATGCCTTGCTGCCGGGGCTGGACCGCCTTGCTCAGGGGGATATCGATGTGGTCCTCCTCGATCTGTCCCTGCCGGACAGCAGCGGGCTAAGCGGGCTGAACGCCTTGCGAACACACGCGCCCTCTACTCCGGTGGTATTGCTGACTGGCATGGACAGTGAATTGCTGGCGATGCAGGCGGTGCGTGGCGGCGCCCAGGACTATCTGGTTAAGGGCACGCTACAGGGGTCGGCGCTGGCGCGCATTCTGCAGCGCGCCGTGGCGAGGCAGAAAATCAGTGCAGCAGCCGTGCCGTCCAGGGCCACGCCACCAACTGGTAAGGTTCTAGGCTTTGTCGGCGTTAAGGGCGGCGTCGGAACCACAACCATAGCCTGTCACCTTGCGACGGAACTGAAACGGCGTACCGACGCCCGGGTGCTGCTTGTGGACCTTGACCTGGCCGGAAATGCCGCGGCTTTCCTGATGAACGTGAATGGACGGTACGGCATCCTGGACGCAACCAGCGAAATCCTGAACCTGGACGAGGACCGTTGGGGCAAATTGACCGTCGCCGGCCAAGGTGGAGTGGACGTGATTCAGTCCGGCGGGCCGGTATCACTCGAAACGAACCAGGGGAAGGCCGAGCGAGCGCGCTTTGTGCTGCGATTCGTCCGTTCCCTGTATGAATTCATCATTGTCGATCTAGGGCGGCTCACGCCGTTCTCCGCGCGCCTTGCGGCAGACGTGGGCGACCTTCGCCTGGTGAGCACATGCGACATGTTGGCGCTCAACGAGGCGAAAGCGGCCATCGGCATGCTCTGCGAATCCGGTTTTGACCGCCCAACCCTCAGCTTGATTTTAAACGAAGCTTCCACTGGAGCCTGCGTCCCCCGCAGCGATCTGGAGAAATTCCTCGCGGTGCGCGTGGATGCCATGCTGCCCGAGTGCCGCCAGGATTTTGAAAACAGCTCGTTAGATGGCAAGCGGCTTGGCCAGAGCCGCAAATTCCAGAAGCAAATCGCCGAACTGGCAGCCATGCTGGGAGGCTTGGAGCAAGAGCAGCCGGTGAAAACCGGCTGGTCTCCGTTCAGGATTGGAGGGCTTCGCAATGCCGCAGCCGACAGGTGAACTCTGCGTCGATGCGCCTGCCGCCGGCGCCTGGGGTTTGCCTGAGTTCCAGGCGGCTCTGGATCTGGTAGGGAATCCTGTCTGGTTACTGGATCCGAACGGGGTTTGCCTGTTCTTCAATCAGGCGGCTCAGCGTGTCTTTGGCTACTCCGCGGTGAGCGCGATCGGCCAGAACTTGAGTTGCCGCTCACACACGGCAAATTCGGACGGATGGGCATGCGCCAAAGAAGTGTGCCCAATCCAAGGGTGCCTGGAAACTGGGCTCCCTGCCGAGTGTCGGGAGACCTTTCGGGACGGTCACGGAAACCTGTTTTCCGTCGACCTAGCCGCTCGACCTGTCCGTGTGGAAGGAAGCCTCAGGGGCTGTGTGGTCAGCCTGATCGATACCGGGAAACTGAAGCGTGCCGAATTGGCGCTCGACGAGTTCTTCCTGACGTCGTCCTTGCCCATGCTCGTGGCCAACTGGGATGGAACCATTAGACAGGCGAATCCAGCCTTTGCTTGGACCTTTGGGTTCACGACGGAGGAACTGAAGGATCGTGCCTTTTCCGAGTTGGTTCATCCGGCGGATCTTTCCGCTTCGGAAGCCTCATTTCTGAAGACCCTTGCCGGGGAAAGACAGGTGGGGTTTGAGTGCCGGGGCATTTGCAAGGACGGCTCGTACCGATGGCTTCTAATTAACGCGGTCGCCTCTCCAGACAGGATGGTGGTTAATGTAACGTTGAACGATATTACGCAGCGCAAAAATACGGAGGATGCGTTGCGCCGTAGCGAGGAGTGGTTGATAGCCTCCCAGGCCGCTGCCGGGGTGGGAATCTGGGATGGAGGCTCGAATTCCGGGTCAACCAGAGCCTCCGCCGAACAATTTCGACTATTCGGGCTCGATCCCGCGGACGTGTTTCCCGCCGAGGAAGCGTTCTTGAAAATGATCCATCCCGCCGACAGGGAACGACTGAGCCGGGAACTTGAGGCCGCCTACACCGGGCAGGCTCCGTACGAAACTCAGTTCCGGGTGGTATGGCCGGATGGCAGCGTACACTGGCTGCTGGCTAAAGGGCAGATGCTACCCGATAGCGCAGGGAAGCCCTCGCGCTTCATTGGAGCGAACGTGGACATTACGTCGCGCGTTCGGGCGGAGATGGCTTTCGAGCAGTTTTTCAATCTCTGCCCCACGGCTTTGGCCCTGGTCGGTTTCGATGGGCGGCTGAAGCGTGCCAATCCCGTGCTCATCGCCATGTCGGGCTTCACAGCCGGGGAGTTGCTCGAGCAGCCATTCATCGACATGCTCCACCCTGAGGATCGGGTGAAATTCGAGTGCGCC
>JBDTPR010000269.1:0-8392 GCA_039932635.1 Candidatus Solibacter sp. | reverse complement strand
GCCTGTATTGGAAGGAATAACTGCCGACGATGCTGTGGACCAGAGCACCGATTCGGTAGCCGTCGTTTCGCAGGGCCGCCTCCGCGTCCCGGATCACGGGTTCATCGTAGAACTCGAGGCCGCGGCGCAGGCCATATGTCAGCATCTGTTTGGCGAAATTGCGGACGAACAGTTCCTTCTTGTCCAAGAGAATCATCCGCTTCAGCTCCGCGGGCCCGGCAAACGGCACGCCGCCGGCGAGTTGTCCGGACGCGTCCACTGGTTTGCCGGCTTCGGTGGCGCGCCACGCGCCGACGATGTCATAGTTTTCCAGCGCGAAACCCAACGGATCGATTTTCGCGTGGCAACTCGCGCATGCCGGGTCGACGCGATGCTGGCTAAGCCGTTCCCGCAATGTCTTCGCCGATGCGGCATCGCCTTTCTTGGTATTCTCCAGCGGTTGGACGCTCGGCGGCGGGGGAGGAGGCGGCGTGCCCAGTAGCGCATCGAGAATCCAGCGGCCGCGTCCGGATGGGTTGGTGTGATACGACTGGGAGTGAGCGAGAAGCACTCCGGCCATCGTGATCACTCCACCGCGTTGCTGGCGGAGGTCGCCCTCGAGCCCGACCCGTGTCCACTCCCGCCCGCTGGTGACGCCCGCAATCCCATAGTGGGTGGCCAGGCGTTGATTGACGAACGTGTAATCGGCGTCGACCAGATCGAGGATGCTGCGATTCTCGCGCACGATGCTGTCAAAGAACAGCACAACCTCGTCGAGAAGCATTTGCCGCATCGCCAAATTATTCTCGTGGAAAGGGCCATCCTTGTGAACCGCAAAGAGACTGCCGAGCGCCAGCCACTGCGGCGCGAACTTCGACGCCAGCGATTTCGACTTTGGATCGCGCAGCATTCTCTCCGTCTCCGCCCGGAGAACGTCCGGATCGTGGAGCCGGTTCTCCGCGGCGGCCTGGAATAACCCGCCATCCGGCATGGACGACCAGATGAAGTACGACAGGCGGCTCGCGAGTTCGAAGTCGCTTATGCGGCTCGCGCCCTGCGGAGCGCCCGCCACTTCGATGTGCAGGAGGAAATCCGGCGACGTCAGCACTGCTTCCAGCGCCACTTTTACTGCGTGCTCATAGGACTTGCCACGTTTTAATGTGCGGTCGAACAGGGTGAGTAATTTGTCGATCTCCCCGGCCCGCGCGGGTCGCCGATAGGCGAGCGGAACGAACCGGTCGAGAACTCTCCGGGCGGCTTCCCGCGGCACTAAACCGGGACCGGGAACCGCCGCCATGAGATTGGAGCGGATATTGGCCGCGCGGGCTTCATCTTCCGGAACTGGACCGGTGACCTCAATGAAATCGATACCGATCCGGTTGTATCGTTTGGCTGGATCTTTCTCATCCGGATCGAAGCCCATGCCGTCCATTTCTACCTTCACGTCATGCGCGCCGGAGCGCACGATGAACTCGGCCTTCAATTCCGCGGACTTGCCTGGCCCATCCAACGGCACGCGGATATCCGCGACCCGATTGCTGTCCAGCTTGATCTTCAGGCCCGGTCCGCCGCGGCCTTTCGCGCCCTTCATTCCCCAGCCGCGCAGACGCACGCGATAAAGACCCGTATGTGGAAAATGGAGCGGAAACACCACTCCGCCATTGTGAAGGAAAACATGCTCCGTCGCGCCGACGATATGCTCGGGCGCCGTCTCCTCCCAATCGGGCGCGTGCTTCTCGAACACCATCAGGCCTCCGAACAGCCGGGCATACGGCAGTTTCTCGGCTTCGAAGCGCCAGGTCCGCGGCGACGGTAATAATGCCCGGTCGAGAATGTACCGAGCAGCATCCGCGTAGCTATCCATGTGCGCGGCCGAGACATCCTGCACCTCCGCAATATGATCGAACCCGTGCGTGCTTTCATCGGCCGGCAACTCGTCGGCGATCTCCTCACCTGCGCCCACCAGATCGCGGATCGTATTGCGGTATTGCGTGACCGTCAAACGGTGGATCGGAAGGTAGCCGGGGTTCTTGTAGCTCGAGTAGTCAAAGTGATCAATCGCGCCGCGAATCGCCTCTACGACGGCGCGCCGGAGGGTGTCGGACGGTTGCGGCTGGCCCTTCAGGGGCATCAATCCCGAGTCCAAGGCACGTAGAATCTCCCCCGTCCGCTCGGGATATTGCAGGAGAGCGGCCTGCGAATCAAAAAGTTCCAGATTCAAGCCGCCGCTCACCACTTTGCTGTTGTGGCACCTGGAACAGTACTGCGCCAGGAAAGGTCGGACGTCGCGATCGAAATCCAGCGGAGCCGCACCCAGGAGCGCGGGTATGGCCAGGGAAATCGCGAGCGCGGTCGCGGGGCCGCAAGCGGAGAAATACTCGCGCTGTTTCATTTCCCGTTTCGGGCAGGACGAACTCATTCCCGCACCAGCCCGATCCCGTACTTGTCCGCCAGATAGTGTTCCACCCGGTCGCGCGCGTCCTTGGAAAGAGGGACGTCGTAAATGATTACTTCGGCGATGTCTCCCCACCACGAGCGTTCCTTGAATTGACGATCCTTACTGATCTGGCTGGCCCGGACGTCGCCTGTAGTGACTACTGAAATGACCGAAGGCACGGCGGGGAAGTCGGTCATCGTACCGTCGATAAGCTTTCCGTTCAGACGAGTTTCGCCGTTTCGAACGTATGGGGATGCGATCTTGCTGTGCCAGATGAGATCGGTCTTGTGAGTGCCCGGGTGGAAATCGGAGCGCTCCCCGAGTTCTCCATCCCCCAGGACGAATCGTTCGTTATGCTGGCCGAGGGCGCGTGAACTCTTGCTCAGTACCCAGAAAATGGTCCGAATGTTCGGAATGCGCTGAAAGGTGAAGAAGGCGTCCAAACCGTCAAAGCGAACCACCGGCTTACCGTTCATCGCAGAGCGCTGCAAAAAGGGCCCCCGAGACGGTTTTTCCGGGTCAATGCCACGCCGGGCGTGGTTCGCTCGGCCGCTCATGTCCTTCCATTCGACTACCACGTCGCCGTCGAGTTGCATTTCTCCGTCGGCGGCCAGCCAAAGCTGGAGACCGGCCGTGGGAATCGGTGCGGAGCCAGTGCGCGGCTGGGACCATGCGGGATTCGCAGCTGCCAGGGTGCAGGCGGCAAGAAGGCTGAAAAGCCAGTGTCTCATCGTACTAAGTCTCTTCATCCGAGTGTCCTCCGACGGCACGCTACTGAGCGGCCACACGGTCCCATCCGGCGACGCGGTAACGGCTGGCTCCGGTGTAGGCGCCCTTGATCTTCCTGACCTGTCCCCCGCCGGCTGTCCACTGAAGTTCGATCACGTTCTGCTTTCCCTTCTCGAAATCGAAGGTGATCCCGTCGTCTTCGTAAAGGCGGAACGGCTGGCTGCCGTCGCCGAAGACCTTTACGTTGAGCTCAAATTGCGTTTCCGGGCGAACCGATTCGACCGGTTTGGCAAGAGGCACCAGGGATCCGGCCTTGGCAAAAACAGGTATCCGGGTCGGTCCCATCTCAATTGTGTAGCTCTGCTGCCCCTCATAGCGCTTTCCGGTCCAGAAATCGTACCAGGCACCCTTGGGCAGGTAGACCTTGCGCTTACCGTCGTCCCCGGCAAACAGCGGCGCTATCAGGAGGGAGTCGCCCATCATGTACTCATCTTCGATCCGAAAAGTCAGGGGATCTTCGGGGTACTCCAGAACCAGTGCGCGAAATGGCGGCTTGCCGGTTTCGCGGTACTGACTGAAGGCGGAATAGAGGTAGGGAATCAGGCTCATCCGAAGCTGGAAAAGTTCGCGGCAGACCGCCTCTACCTCTTTGTAGTTTTCCATGGGTTCATTCGCGGCATTCTTGACTCGATCAATCTGCCACCAGGGCGGATGCATGATGTACCAACCGTTCACCAAGGCCTGCGGGGACATCACGATCGTCTGGATTCGACGGTAAAGATCTTCGATGGATTGCGCGTGCCGCAACTCGGGAGACCAGAGAACGCCGACAAATCCCGAGGTGAGAATGGCGCGCACGAAGTCCTTGTGTAGGTAGTGGTCGCTGTACAGAACGAAGGGAAGCGGCGACGCCATGGCATAAGAGGCGCGCACGGAGTTGTAGGTACGGACGTTGCGGGCACGATATCGATCGTAGAGCGTCTGCTGGTATAGAACGCCAAACAGAGAGTGCATCTGCTCCCCGTCCATGCCGGAGGGGAAACGGCTGAACTCCGGGAAAGACCAGGGGCGCGCGCTGACGGGTTGGTTATCGTTTTCGTCGAGCTTGAATCCTGAGATCCCCTGCGCGATGAGAGCGTCGTGCAACCCGCCAAAGATCTTACGCGTTTCCGCCAGGCTGAAATCGGGAACAAGTCCTTTCCAGACACGATAGTCGCCGCTGAGCGGCTTCAGCTTGTCGTGGATGGGCGACGTGGGATGGACGAACGCGTGCTCCCACAGATTGACCTTGTATCCCATAGAGTCCATCTTCTTGAGAAAACCCTCCGGATCCGGAAAGCGGTCGGGACTCCAGACGAATGAGCTGGAATAGGACTGCGATTGCCAGCCCGGTTCGAGGCCGAAGACGTCAATAGGCATGTGGCTGTCGCGCAATTCAGCAGCCAGCTTGAGGGCGTTCTGCGCGTTGAACTTGCTGTGGCCGCGGTACCAGACGCCGAGTCCCCAGAGCGGAGGAACAGCGCCGCCGCCGGAGAAGAGATTGTAGCGCTGGACCGCCTGCATGGCGGAAGGTCCGCCGAATATATACAGATCCACTCCGGCGGCGACGGGCACGTCGATCGTCATTCTGCGGGAGACCACGCCGCGATTGCTGTACAGTTGCTCGGTGGTGGTCGCCGGCAGTCCGGATTGAGCGGGCGCTGCGGCTGCGTCGTCGGACACCGGTGCCAGATTGCCAGCATAGAAGCTGACGTACCGTGCGGTATCCACCAGGACGCCGTACCCGCGGGTGGAGACGTAAAACGGAACCGGCGCATGGGTATCGCCCGTGTCGTTGGGGTTGTCGCTGACCCGCATGGTCTTGCGTGAGCCTGAGTTGTCGACCACGTTCAGGTTCATGCCCATGCCGAAGATTTGTTCAGTCATTTCCATGGGCAACTCGACCACCACGCCACGCGGCGTTCTCAGTACGGAGATGCCTTCCAGCGCTAGCGGAAGCTTCTCGCACTTTTCCAGGTCTGCCAGCGCCGCAGTCAGCGGCGGCGCGCTACGGTAGCGTACGGGCGTGAACGCCTCCGGTGTACCGACCCGAATGAGCCAGATTCCAGGCGCAACCATCGTAATCTGCCGGCTTGTCACCCGAACCTTCGAAAGACCTGATCCGGGTCTTGAACTGTTTTGCTGAGCGCTGAGGTGTGACGCTAGGAAAGCGACGATAATTGCAGCCCCAATTCTCGTTAGGCGTTTAAGTTTCACTCAGAGCCCTTTCATAAACTGCCACTTCTATCTATTTCCCTCAAAGCCGTTCCTGTTCGGCGGTGAAGACCCTGGCCCCGCCATCCTGCATCCTGACTTCCTAAACTGCTCCGCCCAGGAAACTGTCTGGGAATTCGAACCAGCCGTCAAAGCTGTTGTGGGGGAGACGATTCTTTCTCTCCTCCCTCCGACACGCGATGCCCGTCGCGGGCTTCATCAGAACAGCAGTTTGAGAGCCAGTTGCAAGGAACGCGGGGTGCCCCCGCTATCCCGTTTAAACAGCAGGCCGAAGTTGTTGCCGTCCGGGGAGCCTACGCTGAGGCCGCCTCGGCCCACACTATTCGGGAGGTTGTAGGCGTCCGCGTGAAAGTGCAGTTTGAATCGCTCGTTGATCCGGGTGATCTTGGTCAAGGACGCATCGAGCATCGGATACGAGTAGTTGCGGATCTTCGTGGTGACCGTGCTCAGGAGGTTGGCGGGGTTGGACACGCCATTGCCTGTTGGCAGCATCAGCCAGTTGTAGGACGCGCATTTTGCGGCGATCGCATTCGGCTGCATCGTGATCGAGCCGTCGTTGTTCATCTTCGCGGTGCACTGATTCCATCCCTGGGAGCGCTCAGCGCCCCAGTCGAGCTGGTACCCGGCAAGAGGATCGCCGATCATGATCGTGTTGCCCGGCAGAGATAGGAATCCGGCCTTCGACCACTGCCCGATAGCGCCAATCTGCCAGCCGCCAGCCAGCCGGCTGACGATTCCGTTTGAGCCCCGGAGGAATCGTTTGCCTTTCCCCATCGGCAGTTCGTAAATCAGGCCCAGGGTGGCTCGCAAGGGCGATGTCGCGGTGTCAATCTGTTTCCGCCTGAGTCCGCGTTGGATATCGTCCCAACCTGTATCGACGATGTTCTTGGCGTAAGTCAGCGTGAACAACACATTCACTGAGTTCTGCTTGCGCGTCTCGTACGTCATCTGTAAGGCGTTATACCAGGACCGCGTATCGTTACTACGTTCCGAAAGCGAGCCGAATGCCGGAAAATCTTGCAGCAGTAAGTCAGCCTTCGTGATGGTATTTGACGTATAAAGGCTGGTCCCCAGGAAGGGAGCCAGACCGCGAAAGGGATTTGCCACTGTGTCCGAACAGTTTTGAACCCGCCCCCCTTCGTACCAGTTGCAGGACTGGCGCTCCGCCAAGGTGTAGGAGTCGGAGCCGTTCCGGTTCCGGCTCGCGCCAACTTCATTTCCCCGCGTGCCGACATACGAGAGATCCAGCATCGATTCCAACGGCAGCTTGAATTGAAAACCCGCCGAGAACTCGTCCATGTGGCCGGACCTCGCGTCCCGGTTGGTCCAACTGACCCCGCTTCCCAAGAACGTCAGATCGCCCAGCGACGAGCCGTACGGCTGGAGTAATCCATTCGGGAAGGGATTTATCAGTGAGTTTGGAGCCGCGGTCCGCCCGTTGTCGTTCGACGAGATGGCGCTGTTGCTGTAGCTGTAGCCCTGCGTCTGAAACAAGTTGCCAAGGTTCATGAAGTAGCGGCCCCAGCCGCCGCGGAAAACCACGGATGGCTTCACCTGGTACGCCACGCCGATACGGGGCTGAATGGCGCCCCAGTAGGTCGGCGCCCCGCGGCGGTCGTCTCCGGTGGCGAAGGTGAGACCCCCACGGAGAGGTGGGACATTCGGAAACTGGCTGCGATCGATCAGCTTATCGACGGAGTTCAAGCGGCTGGTGTCGAACGTGTTGTTGATGTGGTTATTCCGCTCCACCGACGGCTGGCTAATGTCGTAGCGCAGGCCCAGCGTCACCGTCAAACGACGAGTCAGCTTCCAGTCGTCTTGCACGTACGGCGCATAGTAATGATTGGAAATGTAGGGGTGAGCCCGCCATTCTGACGCGCCTCCGCTGATATTCCCGAGCACCCAGCTCGCTACACCGTTGCCGCTCAGGTTGTCCCCCTGAAGGTAATCCGCCTGCGTAAATCCGTTGCTCGAAGTAAGCCTCAGATTGCTGCCGTGATCCAGAATGGTGTACTGATTCAGGCGGATGTCGACGCCGGCGTGCAGTTTGTGCTGCCCCTGTATCCAGGTGAGATTCGGATGCGTCGTGAAGTTGTTGGCGAGGCTGAGCCGGTCGTCCCATCCCAGTTGCTGCTGTCCCCCGATGGCATAGATCCCGAAGTCGTCGGGAAACGGTAATTGCGAGGTCAGCGATTTGGGAAACCCGAGGGTCGAGGGATCGAAGGGATGGTTCTCGTCGCCGCGGGACGTCGAAAGGAAACGATTGTACGAGAAGTTGGTGTTCAGGATCAACGTCGGGGAAACCGTCCGCACCCAGTCCAGCACATAGGCATGGTTGACGCGCGATGTCTGAGCCTCGCTGGTCCCCGGACGGTCGATCACAGCAGTCGTCTGCTTGTGCTCTTGCCGGGAATTTGCGGCAAAACGGGCGAAGATGCGGCTTTTCGACCCGAAATTCTGATCTATCTTCGCCGCCAGATTGTAAAACCGATTCGTCGGGTTGTTCACCCCCGCGGCTACGTTGAAGTTGTTCGAAGCGTAGGCGGAATTCGGCGTGACATAGTTCGGCGCCGGGAAGTAGCTCATGATCTTCACCGCGACCGGGTTCAAACGGTTTTGCGGGATCTGGTTTCCCGGAAACGCGTCGCGAACCCACTTTCCGCCCACGTCTCTTCCCGTTGTCGGATCGTAAATGGTGATTTTCCGCCCCAGCGAGTCCACCAGGCGACTGAAGTCCCCCTGGGAAAACTCAGGCGCAGGAACAGTGAACGTCGACGACGCCGCTACATTGTCGTTAGAGTTTTCATAGGCCCACATAAAGAAGGTGCGGTTCCGGCCGTTATAGACCTTCGGTAGATAAACCGGACCTCCCACCTGCATCCCAAGTTGTTTCACGAAGGACTCGCCCCGCGGCTTGCCGTCCCGGTTGTTGGCAAAAGTGTTGGCGTTCCACCTGCCGTCCTTCCGGTAGTA
>JBDTPR010000268.1:0-8413 GCA_039932635.1 Candidatus Solibacter sp. | reverse complement strand
CTGGAGAAGCACTGCGCGCCGGCAATCCGCGGGCACATGAAAGATTGGCTGAACGCGGTCGCGACCGGCGGGCGTCCCGTGGCCGATATCGAGCAGGGACACATTTCGACCGCCAGTTGCATTCTGGCGAATCTCTCGATGAAGCTGGGACGTACGCTGACATGGGATGCCAAGGCGGGGCGCGTGGTGGGCGACGACGAGGCGAATCGACTGCTGCTCCGGCCCTATCGCAATCCATGGGTGCATCCGACGCTGTCCAACATTTAGCACCCTATGGCAAAGACTGAGGCAGACCTTCCGGCGGTGGAAGCCTACCTGGCCGCAGTGCCGGAACCGGCGAAGAGCACGCTGGAAAAGACGCGGGCCATGATTCGCAAACTCGTCCCCGCCGAGGCGGTGGAGCGCATTGGGTACGGCATGCCGGGCTTTTATTACAAGGGTCCGCTGATCTGGTACGCCGCCGCGAAGGAACACTGCGCGCTGTACCCGACGCCTTGGCCAATCGAAGTGCTGGCGGAAGAATTGAAGAATTACTCGGTCTCGAAAGGGACGATTCGCTTCGACTTGGAAAAGCCCATGCCTGCAACTTTGATGAAGAAGATCGTCAAGTTGCAGGTGGAGCGGAACGAGCGCAAGGCGAAGGGCTGAGCACTACGGCCGGGGTGCGGACCCCTCGCGGACCGGCGTCGCGCCTAACTCCTTGAGTAAGTCGGCAGCCTTGTAGACGCGGTCCAAAGCCTCTACGATGCCGCGGACATCTACGTGTACCGCGCGGGCCTGCTCGTCGCTGTATAAGTAAGTTACCGGCAGGCTCTCCAGGTTACCGTCGAAAGTTACTCCCACGAGCTCGCCCTTTTGATTGATCGCGGGGCTGCCGTAATCGCCGCCGCCGATATCGGCGGTGCTGACGAAATTGAGCTGCGTGGTCTGGCTGATCGAGTCGCGGATATCCACCCAGCGCTGCGGGGCCTGCCACGGGCCTTCGTTGTCCTTGCGGTAATAGAGTCCACTGAACGTCGCAGCGAAGGGTTGCATGATTCCCGCCCGATCGCTGTAGCCCTTCACCACGCCGAATTCGACGCGCGGCGTATTGGTACCGTCCGGGTAATCGGCGGCCCCGAAAAGCTTCAGGCGGAATTGCGCGATCTTCTCGGTGGAAGTGACTTCCAGCGTCCCCAGGATTTCTTCGCGCTGCTTACGCAGTTTGATCGACGTACTGTCGATGGCCTGTGCGAGGGCGATCACAGGGTCGCCGGACTTGATCGCGGCATCCTTGGAAACGGCGAACGTTTTGACCGACGCGGGGTCCTTCAACTTGGTGGTCTTCACTATCCGCTCGGCAGCCTGCGCCGGTGTGGCGCCGGCCAGCACAGACTTCAGCGGCAGTTCCTTTTCACCGATGGCAACCAGCTCGGTCAGATACTGCGTGAGCATCATGATTTCGATGGTGTCGTTGACGGGGTCGCCGGAATCGTCGATGGTTTCGCCGCGGACCAGTTGCCGCGCCATGCGGAAGAGCCGCGAGCCGGGAGCGGGCGAGCCTTCGAGGATTTCGTAAGGCTTATCCAGCGGACGCCATTTGCGGTAGGCGGCGGTGATTTCGTCCCAGACTTTGCCCGCCTCAGTACCGAGTTTGGCATTGCCTTCCACGGCGCGGCGGATCTTGCCTTCGAAAGCCGTCTTGCGCGTGACCATGCGATCGTCACGCAGCCCGATCAGTTTGCCCGCCGCCGTTTTGTATTCGGTGAGCAGGCGGCTGAGAGTGGACTGCGCGGCGCGCAGATTGTCCTCGCTCGCGGCGGCGAACGCGTTGAGTTGCAGCACGCGCGGTTGCAATCGGGTGAGGCGCAGGGGCAGCGCGACATCGCGAAGATAGGTAAGTTGCGATGCGGTGGAAAGGCGGCCGGTGGGTCCGGGATTGCCGCCGAGGAATACGAGGTCGCCGTCTTTCGCGCCCTCGCCGCTCCACTTGAGAAATTCGGGCGTGACGGCGGGCTTGCCGTTTTCATAGGCGCGCAGGAAGGCGATGTTCAGACCGTAGCGCAGGTAGGAAATGCTGTCGCGCTCGCGTCCGAAAAATGCGATGCCGTACTCCGGCGCGAAGACCAGGCGCAGTTCGGCATAGCGGTGGTACTGATAGAGATCATAGCGGCCGCCCGCGAAGAGGCGCACCACCGTGCAGACGTTGCCGTTCTTAGCAGCGCAATCCTTTTCGATTTTGGCGATCGCTGCGTTACGCTGCGCGAGCGACGCCCCCCCGGCCTTCACTGCTTCACTGACGTCGTCGATCTTGAGGAGCACGTTCGCATCCATGCCGCGGCAGGGCAACTCGGCGGCTTGCGACGCGGCATGAAAACCGTCCTTGAAATAATCCTGCTGCGGGGTGCTGAGCGCGGAAAGGCAATCGGCGGCGAGGGCGCGCGTGGTGAGCAGAAGTCCGGCGGGCGAGACGAAGGAGGCGGACCCGCCGGCCAGTTTCACCGAGGCGAGGCGCAGGTGGTCGAGGAAGGCGGGCGCGACCTCGAATGAGTGCTTCTGTTTTACGGTATCTTTAGGAAATTGGTTATAGGGCCAGAGGCCTTCGCCCGCAATGGCAGGGAGGGCGCACAGGGCCGCAATCAGGTAGAATTTCAATCTCACGACAGGCTGATTCTCGTTGATCGGGAGGCCGCAGGTCAAGCAAAAACGGCTTTTGAACGCGGATTGATCGAGCGGCACGAAATAATAGCGTTCCTGCATCATTCTGTGGAACTTAGTGGCTAGTTGAAAGAATCACCTTTGATGGACTCTCTGCGCTGGACTTCATGGCTTCTTCTCTTGCCGGCCGCCGGTGCGTCGCTGCTGCAGGCGTCACAATTCAGCGGGCAGGTGCGCGCGGCCGACCAGATTGTGCCCGGGGCGACGGTGACAGCGCTGCAGGGCGGGGCCAAGTTGACGGCATTCACCGACGAAAGCGGCCGCTTCACGCTCGACCTCACTCCGGGCGCATGGCAGATCGAAGTCAGCATGTTCGAGTTCACTACCGCGAAGGGACAGGTCACTGTCAGCGACACTCCAGTTATGCGCGACTGGGTGCTCAATATGCCCAAGCTCTCCGAGCGGGGCGGTGCGCAGGCTGCGGCGGGCACGGCGACTGCCCCTGCGCCCTTACCGGCGGCGCCGGGGATCGGGCGCGGCGCACGCGGCCCGCGCGGTGAGGGTCGGGGCGGCGAGGGACGCGGCGGTCAGGGCGGCGGGCAGCGCGCGGGTGGTAATTTTCCTGGACGCGGTCCCGGAGGCACTGGCACGTCGGGTGTGCCCGGCACACAAGCGCAGCAGGGCGCACAAGGCGGACGAGGTCCCGGACGCGGCGCTCCTGGCGGTCCGCAGGGTGGATTTCAGAGTGCAGCCGTGCGAGCCACACCGGAAGGCGAACAGGCCAACGCGCAACAGCAGGATACGCCACCACCCGACTTGGGCGGTGATGCCGATGAGGCCCTGCTGGTCAACGGCAGCATGAGCGGCGGCCTGGAGCAATCGAGTGACGATGAGGCGCGGCGGCAGCGCGCCATGGGCGGTCGCGGAGGACCGGGAGGCGCAGGCGGCCCCGGCGGTCCGAGCGGAACCGGGGGCGCGGTATCGGCCGCGCAGGGCATGCAGATGACGGCCGGCATGCCTCCCGGCATGAGCGCGAATCTGACCAACGACAGCCTCGGACTCGGCGGGTTCGGCGCGAGCGCAATCAACGGCGGCTTCGGAGTCGGGGCGGCCGCTCCCGCGGAAGGCGGCGGTCGCGGCGGTGGTCCGGCGGGCTTCGGAGGCGGCGCGCCAGCCGGATTCGGCGGGGGCGGTGGCGGCGGACGTGGCGCAGGGGGCGGTGGCGGCGGACGTGGCGGCGGGCTGGGACAGGGTGGCGGTGGACGCGGCGGCGCTGCCGGTCGCGGCGGACGTGGAGCCTTCAACGGGCAATATGCCAGCTTTGGAAATCGCCGGCGAACCACTCCTCCGGTGCAGGGCTCGATCGCGCTGACCGCGCGCAATTCGGCGTTCAATGCGGCGCCGTATTCGCTGAACGGGCAGACCGCGCAAAAGCCGTACTCCGCGAACAACAACCTGAACCTCAACATTGGCGGACCGCTGCACATCCCCAAGATCGTAAACTGGACGCGCGCGCAATACACCATCACGTTCGGCACGACGCTCAATAAAGCCGGCCGCAGCATGGTGGGCACGATGCCGACCGATGCGCTCCGCGGCGGCGACTTTTCGCAGAGCTTCAACGGCGCCGTTTCCACGATCTACGATCCACAGACCAAAGCGCCTTTCCCGAATAACCGGATTCCGGTGACGCGATTCAATTCGGCGTCGGTGGGCCTGCTGCACTACTTTCCCAATCCGACTTACACCGGGATCGTGCAGAACTACCGCTTCGTGATTACCGATCCGAACCACAGCCGCAATCTGGGCGTACGCTTCAACGCGCCGCTGAGCAATAAGGACCGGCTGAATTTCAACTTTCAGAAGCAGAGCCAGAATGCGGATTTGCACCAGCTCTTCGGGTTCCTGGATAGCTCCGAAGGGTCCGGCCTGAGCGCCTCGGCGGGGTGGAGCCACAGCTTCCGGCCGCGCATCAACAACAACGCCAACGTGTCGTTCAGCCGCAACCGCAACTTGAACTCGCCGTACTTCGCGTTTACCGACAACGTGGCGGCGCAGCTCGGCATCACCGGCACCTCGCAGGCGCCTATCGATTATGGACCGCCCGGCCTTTCGTTCACGAACTTCTCGGCAATGAACGATGGCACGCCAAATCTGAGCCGCAATCAGACCACGACCTTCACGGACACGTTCACCTACGTGGCCAAGCGCAAGCACAATCTGAGTTTCGGATTCTCGTTCAACAGGCTGCAGCAGAACAGTCAGAATCACCAGAACGCGCGCGGTTCTTTTACGTTTAGCGGACTGGCCACCAGCCAGTTGGATGCCAACGGGCAGCCGGTGAAGGGCACCGGCCTCGATTTCGCCGACTTCCTGCTGGGCCTGCCGCAATCGAGCTCGGTGCGCTACGGGACGTCGAGCAATTACTTCCGCAGCTGGAGCGCCAACGCTTACGCGCAGGACGATTTCCGCGTGAGCGCCCGGCTCACCATCAACGTCGGGCTGCGCTACGAGTACTTCGCGCCGTCTACGGAATTGGGCGGGCACCTGGCGAATCTGGATGTGAGCCCGGATTTCACCGCCGTCGCCGTGGTGACGGCGGGTCAGGACGGTCCTTACTCAGGTAAGTTGCCGAGCAGTATCGTACGCTCGAGCCCGCGCAATTTCTCGCCGCGCTTCGGCGTGGCCTGGCGCCCGTTTCCCAAACGGAACACGCTGATCCGCGGAGGCTACAGCGTGTTCTACAGCGGCTCTTCCTACGCGCAGATCGCCAATCAGATGGCGGCACAACCGCCCTTCGCCACGTCGGCCGCGCTGACCACGAGCTTGCAGGCGCCGCTGACCATTCAGAACGGCTTCGCGACTTCCCCCACCACGCTAACCAACACCTACGCCATCGACCCAAATTTCCAAATCGCCTACGCGCAGACCTGGAACGTCACCGTGCAGCACACCCTGCCGCACGCGCTGGTGCTCGACACCGAGTACATCGGCACGAAGGGCACGCATTTGGGGATCATGGAAAATCCCAACCGCTCCAACGGCGGGATCGCCAATAGCGGCTTGACGATCAATAACGCCACCAGCTTCAGCTACCAGACCTACGGCGCCAATTCCCACTATCACGCGGCACAGGTCCGTTTGACACGGCGACTTTCGCGTAGCGTCTCGGCGAACTCGCTCTACACGTTCGCCAAAGGAATCGACGACGCGTCGAGTTTCAACGGCACCGGCGGCACGGTGGTGCAGTACCTCTACGATCGGGCGTTGGAGCGCGGCCTTTCGACCTTCGATGTGCGGCACAATCTGGCGACTGGCTTCCAGCTTTCGTCCCCGGTGGGCGTGCGTGGATTGTTGCGCAACGGCGGCTGGCGGACCAAGCTCTTGCGCAGTTGGAATATGAACGGCAACTTCAATGCCACCACGGGCACTCCGCTCACCGCGCACGTCTCGGGCAATCTGGCGAATACCGGGGGACTGGCCGGCGGCGGCAGTCTGCGCGCCGAGGCGACGGGACTTTCGATTCACGCCGACGGCCACCCGTACTTCAATCCGCTGGCGTTCACCACGCCGGTCCCGGGGCAGTTCGGCAACGCCGGGCGCACTACCATTCCCGGGCTCTTCCGCATCACGGTCAACTCGAGTTTGAATCGCTCGTTCCGTTTCGCGGAGAGCCGGCGATCATTGACCTTTTCCGTGAATGCGCAGAACGTGTTCAATCACGTGACTATCACCAGCGTCGGCACCACGGTGAACTCGGCGAATTACGGCCTGCCCACGGCCGCGTCGCCGACCCGCGCACTTACCTTGAATTCGCGTTTCAACTTCTGAGGCATATGCGGACAAAGAGCCTGATTTCCACCATCCTGACGCTCCTGATGCTGTCGCCCGCAACGGCGCAGCAGGCGCCGGCGCCCGCCGGCGGCACGGTCACGTTCAAGACCAATTCGAATCTGGTGATCGTCAACGTAAGCGCGAAGGACAAGGGCGGCCTGGGTGTCGAAGGCCTCAAGGCGGAAGACTTCATCGTGATGGAGGACGGCAAGCCGCAGAAGATATCGGTGTTCGAATACCAGCGCATCGCCTCCAAACCGGAGCCGCTCAAGGATCTGACGCTGGACGAACAGTTCGCGCTGCCGGAGGCGCCGAAGACCACCATCACGTCGTCCACGCCGGGACAGATTCAATATCACGACAAGCGCCTGATGGTGTTCTTCTTCGACTTCTCGTCGATGCAGGTGCCGGACCAGTTGCGCGCCCAGGATGGCGCGCTGGATTATCTGAAGAAGAACATCACCAAGGACGATGTGGTGACGGTGTTGTTCTATGCGAGCGCAATCCAGGTGCTGAGCGATTTCACCAGCGACCGCGACGTGCTGACGCGAGTCATCAAGAGCATGCCGATCGGCGAGGCCAGCGAACTGGCGGCCATGGCCGATACCGGCGATGAGAACGGCGAGGATACGCAGGCGGCGTTCGTCGCCGACGAGAGCGAATTCAATATCTTCAGCACCGACAAGAAACTTGCTGCGATCGAGCAGGCCGCGAAGATGCTGGCTTCGTTCCCGGAGAAGAAGGCGCTGGTCTATTTCTCGGGCGGCGTGAGCCGCAACGGGCTGGACAACGAAGCCCAGTTGCAGGCGGCGATCAATGCGGCGACCAAGGCGAACCTGGCAATCTACGCAATCGATACTCGCGGCCTGACCGCGGACCCTCCCGGCGGCGGGGCCTCCAAGGGCGGCTCGCGCGGCGCCGGGATCTTCAATGGCTCGGTGGTGAATTCGCAGCGCTCCAGCCAGTTGGCCTCGCAGGACACGCTGTTTACCCTGGCGGCGGAAACAGGCGGCAAGAGCTTCTTCGATAGCAACGATATCGCCGCGGGAATCGCGAGGACGCAGGAGGCCATGGGCAGCTATTACCTGCTGGGTTACTACAGCACCAACGATACGGCGGACGGCAAGTACCGCAAGATCTCCGTGAAACTGAACAACCCCAAACTGGCTGCCAAACTCGAACACCGCGAGGGCTATTACGCGGACAAGGTCTGGGGAAAATTGAACGCGCAGGACAAGGAACAGGCCTTAAAGGAGGCGTTGTCGGCAGGCGATCCAGCGACCGACCTGCCCCTGGCACTGCAGATTGACTACTTCCGCATTTCTCCCACGGCGTATCTGGTACCGGTGTCGATCAAGATTCCGGGTAGCGTGGTGGCGCTGGCGGCGAAGGGCGGCGCGGCGACTACCCAGTTCGATTTCGCGGGACAGATTCAGGACGAGCGTCGCGCCGTGGTCGGCAATGTGCGCGATAAGATCGAGATCAAGTTGAACGCCGCGACGGCCGCAACACCGGCTCCCGCGGCAGCGCCTGGGAGCACCCCGGCCGCTGCGCCCGCTGCCACTGCCCGCAAGAGCTTCCAATACGACGCGGGCTTCACGCTCGAACCCGGCAAGTACCGCATGAAGTTCGTGGTGCGCGAGAACATCACCGGCAAGATGGGCACGTTCGACACGAAGTTCACGGTGCCCGATCTGAGCGCCGATACATCCGGCTTGAAGCTCAGTACGGTGATCTGGAGCAATCAGCGCGAGCCGGTCAAAGCTGCCGTGGGTACGGCGGAACGCATGTCGCGCAAGGAGGTGGCGGCCAATCCGCTGGTCGTGGGGACCGACAAAGTGGTGCCGAACATCACGCACGTTTTCCGCCGCAATCAGAGCCTCTTCGTAAACTTCGATGTCTATGATGCGCTGCCCGATCCGGCGAATGTCAAGAACCGTCG
>JBDTPR010000267.1:0-8427 GCA_039932635.1 Candidatus Solibacter sp. | reverse complement strand
GCATACCTTGCCCGCCGTGGCGTGGCTCAAAGCCAAACAGCCCGATTGGCAACTCACCTGGCTGGTGGAGCCTCGTTGGGCGCCGCTGTTGGAAGCCAACCGCTCCGTGGATCGCGTCCTGCATTTTCAGCGCAAGAGCCTGCCAGGATTGTGGGGCACGCGGAGCATGCTGCGCGCCTGCAAGTTCGACGCGGCGGTGGATTTTCAGGGGCTCTTGAAATCCGCGATCCCTGCGTGGGCTTCGGGCGCGAGCGAGCGCCTGGGGTTCGATAAATCGCAGTTGCGCGAACCGCAAGCCTCAATCTTCTACACGCGCACCACGCGCAGCGATTCGGTGCATGTAGTGGATCGCAATCTGGATCTCTCGGCGGCGTGCGCGGGCCTGCCAGTGGACAAGTCCCCGCGCGTGTTCCATCTGCCTCCGGGCACGCTGTCGGCGGCCTTGCCGTCGAGCGCGTTCGTGCTGGCCTCGCCACTTGCGGGGTGGGGGTCGAAGCAATGGCCCATGGCGCACTATCGCGTGCTGGCCGCGCGATTGCGCGACGAACTCGGCATTCCACTAGTGCTCGATGGCCCTCCCGGCGCCGATTTCAGCGAGGCCGAAGCCGCCATTCCGCACTATTCCACCCTGCCTGAATTGATCTTCGCGACGCGCCGCGCCGCGGCGGTAGTGGGCGTGGATAGCGGTCCGCTGCACCTGGCCGCGGCGCTCGGCAAGCCCGGCGTGGCGATATTCGGGCCCACCGATCCCGCCCGCAATGGTCCCTATGGCGGCTCGCTGCATGTGCTCCGCACCGCGGGGGTGCAGACCACTTACAAGCGCGGGGCGGAGATCGCGTCCAGCATGGAGAACATATCGCCCGGTGAAGTTTTCGATCTGCTGCGCGCTATCTTGGTGGGGGTTGCATGATCGCTTTCCCCAAACCTTATGCCGACGTGGTGGCGCGCCTGCGCGTGCCCAGCGGCTTTCTGATTGTCGCTGTGTTCGGCTGGTTTTCCCAGCCCACCGCGATGTCGATGGCGATCGGCGTGCCCGTGTCCCTGCTCGGACTGGCACTTCGCGCGTGGGCAGCCGGATGTCTCGCGAAGAATCGGCAACTGGCCACCGGCGGGCCCTATGCTTACACCCGCAATCCGCTCTACATCGGCACCCTGCTTGTGGCCGCGGGACTCGCCGTGGCGGCCAACAGCATCGGACTCGCAGTGCTATTCGCGGCGGTCTTCCTGCTGGTCTATTTGCCCGTGATCCAGAACGAAGAGCAGCATCTGCGCAAAATATTTCCCGAGTACGCGGCGTATGCCGAACGCGTGCCGGCGCTGCTCCCCTGCTTGACTCCGGCGGCCTCCCAAAATCCGAGTAAGTTCAGCGCCGCGCTCTATATGAAGAATCAGGAGTATCAGGCCGGCCTGGGCTTCCTTGCCGGCACCCTGTTCCTCCTCTGGAAAATGCTGGCTTGAGCCTCAATTGTTCAGTGGGGCCAGGCGTCAGCCTGCGCACCGAGTTCAGTCGGTGCACGGCCGCAGGCCGAAAGCTTCCTCAATTGCGGCTGGCCGGGCAATGCCTCATGTTACATTTGCTTCTTGCCCAAATATCGCGGTCACATCTTAGCGGCGCTGGCCATGCTGCTCGTGGTCGGTGTGCTCTACGGGCGTATCGCCTGGGGCATGATCAGCCATCAGAGCGATACCAAGGCCTACGTGCAGATGGCGGTCGAATGGAACCGCACAGGTATCCGGCCAAAGTCGCATTTCCTGTTTCCGCTGCTGACCGTGGCGACATATCATTCCGGTCTGGTATCTTCATTTCCCGCTGCGGAAATGGTCGTGCTGCTGGCCTGCTACTGGTCCACGGCGCTACTGCTGTACGGGCTGCTTTACTGGGCCTTTCGAGATCATGCTTGGCTCGGCAGGCCGTGGGTGTTGGCGCTGTGTGCGCTGGCAATCCTCGTGGCCCAGCCCCTGGATTTCCGCAACGAATACGAGATCGGCTTTTTCTGGCCGACGCAGTTCGATAATCCTCCCTCGGCCCTGGCCAAGCCATTCTCGGTGACCGCCTTTCTCTGTGCCGCGTGGTCACTGGCGAACCGCCGCCGTTTGGACCCCGCACTCTGCGCCATCTCGGCTGCCGCGACCGTGGCGGGTGCGCTGAGCAAACCGAGTTTTCTGATCTGCCTGGCGCCCGCAGCCGGGGCGATCGCGCTGGTACGCCTGCTCTGGCGGAAGGACATTTCGATTACCGGGCTGGCTCTCTGCATGCTAATTCCGGCCGTGTTGGTGCTCGGCTGGCAGTTTTCGCAGACCTTCGCGGCGAAAGCCGTAAGCTCCGAGTATCATGACACAATCATCTGGGCCCCTATGGCCGTGATGCGCCACTATAGCTCGGATCTCATCATGAAATGCCTGCTATCGGTCGCCTTCCCGCTGGCCGCCACGCTGCTCCACTGGAACCGGGCGCGTACCGACACCGCGATGCTGCTGGCGTGGGCGAGCTTCTTCATCGGCGCCTTCTACGCCTACACCCTGGCCGAGCGGACGTCCCTGTTGGCCGGCAATTTCCTGTGGTCGCCGTATGCCGCGACGTTCATCCTGATTTTCGCCGCCGTGCTCTTCTGGCTTCGCGAACTGGCGCGCTCGGGCCCGCGCGGCTGGCGCTCCTGGCGTCACGCCGTTTTAGCGTCCCTACTCCTGCTGCACGCCGGCTGTGGACTGATGGGAATCCAGAGCTACTGGCGCATCGTGAGGGAGGCGGATCGCCTCCACACTATGGTGACTTACCCTTGCGCTCCAAGTGCGCGTCGTGCCCTGTCCGCTCGGCCGCCCCTGAACGGGTGCGCATGCTATATTAACCGTTCCTGATGCCGGAACTCCCCCCAGAGCCGCGACGCAAGATGATTCGCGACGGTGTCGCAGCCAAGCCGATCAAGCCGGTTCCGCTAGTCCCCGTGGAGGCAGTTGAACTCGCCGCCGCGCCCGTCGAGAAGTCCTTTTCTCCGGAGATCTCTCTCCAAATGGAGCTGCCGCACGTGCTGGCCGCGCTTGTCGTGGCGCTGATGTTCTGTGTGCTCCACGGGCGCATTGCCTGGGACCTGATCAATTACCCGAGCGATTCCAAAGCGTACGTGACGATGGCGGAGCAGTGGTCCAAAACCGGCGTGCGTCCCAAGTCGCATTTCCTGTTTCCCGCGCTCACCGTAGCGGCTTATCGTTCCGGACTTGTGTCCTCGTTCCCGGCCGCCGAAATTGCCGTGCTGTTGGCGAGCTATTCCATCACCGCCATCCTGATTTACTGGCTGCTGTATCGAGCCCTTCGAGGTCGTCCGTGGCTTGGCAGGCCGTGGCTATTGGCCGCGTGCGCGCTGGTCATCGTGCTGGCCCAACCGCTGGACTATGGAGGTGGCTATGAGATCGGGTACTTCTGGCCGACGCAGCACGATAACCCTCCCTCGGCCTTGGCCAAACCGTTTTTGGTGATCTCCTTCCTCGGTACCGCATGGTGCCTGGCGCACCGCCGCCGTTTGGGTCTCGGACTCTGCGCCATCTCGGCTGCCGCTACCGTGGCAGGTGCGTTGAGCAAACCGAGTTTCCTGATCTGCCTGCTGCCTGCGGCCGGCGCCATCGGCTTGGTACGCCTGGTCCGGCGGAAGGATATTTCGATTACAGGGCTGGCGCTATGCATCCTGGTTCCAGGGTTTCTGGTGCTTGCCTGGCAGTACGTGCAGACCTTCGCGGGGACGTCGGTAGCCCGGGAGTATCATGACACCATCATTTGGGCGCCCCTGGTGGTCATGCGCCACTACAGCTCGGACCTGGTCTTGAAATGCGTGCTATCGGTCGCCTTCCCACTCGGGGTCACGGTGCTCTACTGGAGCCGGGCGCGCACCAGCACCGCGATGCTGCTGGCGTGGGTGAGCTTCCTGATCGGCGCCTTATATGCCTACACCCTGGGCGAGAAGGCAAACCTGATGGCCGGCAATTTCCTTTGGTCGCCGTATGCCGCAACCTTCGTTCTGATTGTCGCCAGCGCACTCTTCTTCTTCAGGGAAACGCCCTCGCTGCGCGGGTGGCGTCCTGTGCTGTGTGCGGCGCTGTTCACCCTACACGGTGCAGCCGGTGTAATGGCTGCGGCGCGCTATTGGCGTCACTTCCACCCCTCTTACTTCTGGTAATAGGGATGGGGTTCGGGCACCGCGGAGCCATCCTTGCGCGGGTCCGATGCGCCGTACTTCACACGCGTCGTGGAATCGTACATCACAGCCTGCCCGCCGCCCACCTGATTGGAGAAATCGCCCAGGACTTTGAGCACGTGTCCCTTCGCCGTGAGCGCGTCGCGTACCGCCGGCGCCACCCGATTCTCGATCAGAATGTTACAGCCGCCGAATTCCAGTTTGCTGAAACGCGGAGCCTCCAGCGCCATCTGGATATTCATGCCGTGGTCCAGAATGTTGCTGACAAACTGGCTGTGCGCCGGAGTCTGGTTCATGCCGCCCATGATGCCGAATCCGATGTGAAGGTTGTCCTTCTCCATAAACCCCGGAATGATCGTGTGATACGGCCGTTTGCGCGGCCCGAGCGCGTTGGGATGCGCGGCGTCGAACTCGAACAGCCCGCCGCGATTCTGGAGCGCGAAACCGTAGTCGTCCACCACCACGCCGGACCCGAAGTGCTTGTACACGCTCTGAATCAAGGACGCGATGTTGCCCTCGCGATCCACCACCGAAAGGTACACCGTATTGCCGGCCATCGTGTCGGGCTTGCCGGGGGTCTCGTCGCAGCGCGCGCGATCGGCGTCGATCATCTTGGCTCGATCACGCCCGTAGGCCGGGGAAATCAGGGACTCCAGCGGCACCTTGGAGACGCGCGGATCGGCCAGATAGCGGTGCAGGTCGCTGAACGTGAGTTTCTGCGCCTCAATCTGCGTGTGCAATTCCTCCACCCCGCGCGATGCGTAACTGGACAGCGGAAAGTTCGACAGGATATTCAGCATCTCTAGCGGGCCGAAGCCCTGGCCGTTCGGCGGCAATTCGTAGATCTTCCAACCCCGGTATGTCGTCGAGATGGGTTGCACCCATTCGCTCGAAAACTCGCTCAAATCCTCAGCCGATAACTTGCCGCCAAGCCGCTCGCTGGTCTTGAGGATTGCCTTGGCGACCGCGCCCTTGTAGAAGGCGGAAGGTCCCTGGTTGGCGATCAGCTCCATCGCCGCGCCGAGGCCGGCGTTCGTCACCATCTCGCCAAGTTTCGGAGACACGCCGTTCTTCAGGTACACCTTCCGGCCATTCACATCGGCCGCCAGTTTGGCGGTCTCCTCGTGCCATGTCTCGTGAATGATTTCGGTGACCGGGAAGCCCTTTTTCGCGTAGTAGATTGCAGGCGCGAACAGGTCCTTCCACGGCAGCTTGCCGAACTTCTGATGCAGCTTCGCCCAGCCATCCACACAACCCGGGACGGTCACCGAGTCGATACCGAGATCGGGCATCGCTGTCATGCCTTTCGCCTTCAGCACGTCGATGGTGAGGCCCTTCGGCGCATAGCCGCTGGCGTTGATGCCGGTGAGTTTTCCGGTGCGCGCCTCATAGTAAATGACGAAGAGGTCGCCGCCGATGCCGCCGCGCTCCGGTTCCACCACGCCGAGCGTCGCGTTGGCAGCGATCGCAGCATCCATCGCCGAGCCGCCGCGCGCCAGAATCTGCGCGCCCACCTGCGACGCCAGTGTCTGCGACGTGGCCGCGATGCCCATATCGGACAACGTCATGGAGCGCGCCTGCGAACGGTCCTGCGCCAGCGCGAGCGGCGCCAAAATCAATACGAGAGCGAATCTCATGTCATAGAATTGTTTCACATGACACGGCCCCGCGCGTTATCGATGTCGACCCTCTTGTGCGCCTCTCTGGTGCTGCTCTCATGCACGCGCGAGCAACCAGCCGTGGACCCGCAGATCGCCTCTGACATCCAGGGCATCAAGGCAATCGACAACCACGCGCACCCCGTGTTGGCAGACCCGGCGGATCGCGAATTCGACGCACTGCCGGTGGACAGCATGGAGCCGCAATCGGATCCCGTGGTCTATCGCCCGGGAGCCGTGCAGACGCCGTTCACGAAGCAAGCGAAGGATGCCGCGCGACAGAAATATGGAGACGGCTACCCGGAGTGGGTGCTGGATCAAATCGGAGTCGAGGTGATGCTGGCGAATCGCGTGGCGATGGGGAAATCGGTGATGCCGCCGCGATTCCGTTGGGTGGCGTACGCCGACGCGCTGATCTTCCCCTTGGACAACGCGCACCTCGCGGCGAAGAATTCCGATCGCAAGGCATTCTTCGCGTTGGAGGACAAACTGCGCGCCCGCTATCTGGCGGAAGCGACCGTGAGCGCCCTCCCCGCGACCCTCGCCGAATACATCGCGCGCGTCGTTAAGCCCACGCTCGAGCGCCACAAGGCGGGCGGCGCGCTCGCGGAGAAGTTTGAAGCAGCCTATCTGCGCGCCCTCGATTTCGACGTCGCCGACGCCGCGCAGGCCGAACGCGCGTACCGCGCGGGAACACCCTCCGACGCCGATTACAAAATCCTCCAGGACTACCTCTTTCGCGTAGTGGCGGCGGAGTGCGGGCGTCTCGGCATGGCGGTGCACCTGCACACCGCGGCCGGAGCGGGTGGGTACTTCGACGTGGCCGGGGCCAACCCGCTGCACCTGGAAAGCCTCTTGAACGACCCGTCGCTGCGCAAGACCAAGTTCGTCATGGTGCACGGAGGGTGGCCGTTCACGCGCGAGATTACCCCCCTGCTCACCAAGCCGAATGCCTACTTGGATTTCTCGCAGCAGTCGCTGGTCGTGTCGCCAGCGACGCTCGCCGTCACCCTCCGCGAGTGGCTGGAACTGGTCCCCGAGAAGGTCATGTTCGCCACCGACGCCTACCCGTATTCGAGTGAACTCGGTTGGGAGGAGAGCGGCTGGCTCTCCGCGCACAACGGCCGTGAAGCCTTGGGGCGCGCGCTGACCGCGATGCTGCGCGATGGCGCCATCACGCGTACCCGCGCCGTCGAACTCGCGCGCCTGGTGCTGCGTGACAACGCGCGATCGCTCTACGGATTGTGAGTCTTCTTCTTCGGGATGGTCAGCGACTTCCACTGCTCGGAGCGGAAATGTTTGGCCAGCATGACGATCTGCCCCACGTGGTACGGATAGTGCGCCAGTTGGCGATTGATCGCCTGCATCACGGAATGCCGCTCGCCGCGAATCGTGACGACGCGTTCCATGTCGGCGTCGGTCAGATTTCCGAGCGCGCGCCACACGTAATCCCAACCGGCCTCCCATTGCTTCATTAACTCGGCGCGGCTGGTGAACGGCTCGACGAATTCGCTGTCGCGTTGCCTGTCGGGCTTCTCGCCGTCGGTGGTCAGAAAATCGGTCCATCGCGAGCGCATGTTGCCCGCCATGTGTTTCACAACCAGCGCGATGGAATTCATCTCGTTATCCAGCGTGGCGGTCAGTTCCTCGTCGGTGACCTGCGCCATCGCTTCCTCGGCGAGCTTCTTGTAATAGCGGAAGACCGCCAGCGAATCCTGCAGATGGGAAGTGGTGAACTCGAGTGCCATACACTCTATTATGCGTTCGGCCTGCGCCACACGGCGAACGACATGCCCTGCGGGTCGTGGAGCACCGCCATCTCGTCGCCCTCGGGAAGTTTCGTCGGCGGGATGAGGACCTTGCCGCCGAGTTCCACGGCCTGCGCCACGGACGCGGCCACGTCGTCCACCGCCATGAAAAGCTGGACGAAGTTGGTGGCCTGCGGCGGAGCCGGCCAGATGCCGCCGTGGATTCCTTCGGCCGAGCCGGTAGCGATGTGGCGATAGCCCATCGGGTTGTCGGCGTCGATCTTCCAGCCGAATAACGATCCATAAAATCGCGCGGTTTCTTCAGGCGACTTCGAGATGATCTGGAACTGCATTACGGGATGGCTCATGAGTTTCCTTTCGGTGTGAACTTGATGTGGTCTTCCGCGGCCTTTTCCTGAACCTTGGCGAGCGCGAATCTACGAAACGCCGCCTCGTCCGAGGGACGAAGTCCGGTACGGTCTTTCCACTGGCCGTCGATCAATCCGAGGCGCAGCAATCGCGTGAGCGCGAGATTGACTTCATCCACCGTGACGCCGGTCTGCGTTGCGAGCCAGCGGCAATCGGGGTGGAAGCCTTTGTCGCGCGAGAGTCGCACGATATGCCAGTGCACGGGCGCGCTGACAATCGCCATGGCCTCGGCGGTCCAGTGTCTTAGTTGCGACTGGCGCTCGGCGGTAAGCGCGTCGGGCACATGCTCGGCGGCGAGGTAGATGGTGATTTCCTCGGGCGGGATGCTGAGTCTACGGCACCAGGCGCGCAGTTGCTTCACAGGCGCGCGCCGCAGTCCTTTGAGCACTTGGGACAGCGTCGAATGGT
>JBDTPR010000266.1:0-8431 GCA_039932635.1 Candidatus Solibacter sp. | reverse complement strand
AGTCGCTCGGTGAATCCGAACGCCCGCGAGCTTTATGTTGACGGACCGGCCGGGAAGCCAGTCTTACTACGCCAATGCCAGATTCAAATTCTCGATGGCCTCGTCCACTTCGGCGGTATTCTTGAAGCCGACGGTGACCGAATCCACGCCCGCATTATTAAACGCGAACTTCATCGCCGCCTGCCTATCCTCGCGCGTGGTGAACGCGCCTTCGCCGATCAGCTTCATACTGATAATCCCCATACCCTCGGACTTCACCGTCTTGGTATGCGCCACCACTTCCTTCACATCGCCGAGCCCGTTGGTGCCGTAGTCCTCGGCATCCATCTTCGTGCCCTTATGATTCATGCGAATCATGGCAACTTCCAGCCACTTATTCCCCGGCATCTTACGCAGCGCCGGCAATCCGTGCACCGAAGCGCCCTGCCCCACGACGGCCTTCTTCACCTTGGCCTCCGACACGCCATCCTGCCAGCGCATCGTGTCCGACGGCCACGTGCCCGTGTGCTGATAGTGCAGCAGCAGCACATCGAAGTAATCGGTCTGCGCCAGCTTGCGCAGCTCGTCGATCTTCTCCTGCGGATTCACGCCATCGCGCGTCGTCACCTTCGTCATCAGCCGGTACGAATCGCGCGGTACGCCCTTCAGTGCGATACCCAACATGCGATGCATATCGCCGTAGCTCTCCGCCGTCTCGAAGAAGCGGATCCCGCGATCATAGGAGTGCCGCACCAGGCGGGTGAACTGGTCCTGCCCGAGTTCCCGCTGAACGCGGCCGCTCATCGTGCCTGTGCCGAACGCCAGGCGCGTAACCTTGACATTGGATTTACCCAGCGTCACCCAGTCGGATGCCGTCCCCCGTGCTGCCTGCAGCGGCAGGCGTCCGGATACCGCGAAGGCTCCCGCGGCGAGTGAACTCTTGAGAAAATTGCGTCTCGAGCAAAGTGGCATAGTGCGCCTCCAGTTGGCCAAATTCTATCACACCCTAAGGCGAGCAACCCACGCCGGCCCTTATCTCACCGGAACCCGCAACACCGTCAGTGATCTAGCCGCCAAGCTCAAATCCAACCCGCTGCTCCGCTCCACCGGAGCCACATTCAGAGGCTTCTCCACGCTATTCTCCGACGCCAACTCCGAACTCAAAACCCAGGCCCGCGCCGCACCCTTCACGTCTCCCAGCGAGATCCGCACCCCGCGCTCCGCATTACCCGCATTGACCACCTTCAAAATAACCTCGCCGCTCTTCTCATCCAGCAGAGCGCTGGCATACAACCCATTCGGCACAGTGACCGGCAATATCCGATTCCCCAAATTCGCTGCGAACAACTTCTGCACGTAATAACTGGGCGTGCCAAACGACTTCAGATTATCGAACCAGATCAGATCCGGCGCCCACTGCCACGCATCCACGTGTGCCAGCATCGGCGCATACGAAGCCATCTGCACCACATCGGAATTCCGCTCCAGTCCCGTCATGAAAGCCGCCTCGGCCAGGGCCGCGCCCCATGTATTCCGCTTCTCTGGAGTGTGCGCGGCGTACTCGCCGGCGAACACCTTGGGACCGTTGCGGTCGTAGTTGTCGTACCGGTGACTGTTATCCAGGAACCACTGCGGCGGCTGATAGTAGTGCTCGTCCACCAGGTCTGCCTTCAGCTTGCGCATCTCGCCCCACAGAAAATCGAACTGGGCGCCCGAGGGTGAAGGCCCCGCGCTGGTAATCAACTGGATCGCCGGATACTTCGCCTTGATCGCCGCACTGAACACCTTGTACCGATCGACGTAAGCCTTGCCCCACTGCTCGTTGCCGATCCCGATCATCTTCAAATTGAACGGAGCCGGGTGGCCGAGCCGCGCGCGCAGTCCGCCCCACGCCGTATCCGTGCCGCCGTTGGCGAATTCGATCAGGTCCAGCGCGTCGCGCACGTATTCGTCCAACTGATCCATCGCCGCCATCTCGCTCGAGTTGAACTGGCACGCCATGCCGCAATTCAGAATCGGCAGCGGGCTCGCGCCGATGTCCTCGGACAACTGGAAGTACTCGTAAAATCCGAGTCCAAAAGACTGGAAATAATCCGGCGCCACGCGCGCGTTCTCGTCACTCCAGCGATTGATAATGCTGCGCCGCTCACTCACGTCGCCGACTGTCTTCTTCCACTGGTAGCGCAGTGCCAGCCGCCGCCCCTCCACAATGCACCCCCCGGGGAAACGGAGGAAGCCCGGCTTCATGTCCGCCAGCAACTGCACCAGGTCGCGCCGCAGACCGTTGGGACGGCCCTTCCACGTATCCTTGGGAAATAGTGAGACCATATCGATATCGAGATCGCCGGGTTCGCTCACCGACACCTGAAGCCGCGCGTTGGGTGTCGTGGTGGCAGCCTTCAGCACAGCCTCGTATCGCTTCCACTGGCCGCTGAATCCCGTCAGCGTAGCCTCTCCAAGCTTGCCGCCGCCGCGTCCACCCCCGCCGCCGAGCAACGCGCCGCGCAGCGATTTCGGACCCGCGCCCCCCGGCGTCCGCACCCAAGCGGAGAATACGTACTCCTTGCCCGCCTCCACGCCGATTCCGCGGAACCCGCCGTTCGTGATGCCGAACCCCGAAGCGCCTTCCGACCGCATCCGCAGGTAGTGCGGATTGTTTTCATTCAGACCGCCCTCCGCCAGCGCGATCAGTTGGCCTTCGGCCGTCATCGGCCTCGACCAGCCAGCCAGCGGCTCCGTAAACTCGAAGGAGCGATTCTTCACCAGCTCCGGATACAGCCCGCCATCGGCCGCGAAGTTGATGTCCTCGAAGAACAAACCGAACAACGTCGGCGAAACCGCCGCGCCCGGCCGGTTCACCTGCACCGCGATGGTCTCAATCGCCGGCTGTGCCCGCACGAACGCGACGAACGCCGTTGCAACGAGCGCAACGGCTGGAAAAACAAAAAGGCGGATCGGACGCTGATAGCGCATACATCTGGAATTGTACTAGCTGGGCTTGGCCAAGTGAACCTGTGTTGCTGCCTTGGGGGCAGACTTCAGTCTGCGCACCGACTTCAGTCGGTGCCGGCTCTGATTGGGCTCACCCCTCTAGCAGGGAGCGAACGTAAACACCAACACGCCGATCGCGAACCACAGCGCCCCGAACATTACGCCATAACCGAAGAAGCAACGGAAATTCACCCGCGCAATCCCCGCGATCACCACGTACCAGAACGGCGTGATCATGTTCCCCACATGATCGCCCACGCCCAGCGCAAGAATCCCGCGCTGCACGCTTACGCCCACCGCCATCGCCGTCTTCACCGTAACGAAGCCCTGCACCGTCCACTGCCCGCCGCTCGACGGAATGAAGCACGCGAATACCGCGCCCGCCGCCGCCGTGATCAAAGGGAACGTGGCCGCCGTGCAGATCGACGCCGCGAGTTTCGCCACGCGCTCGCCCACCGCCGTGAACTGAATCAGCCCCGCCACGCCCGCATACAAGTGGTACAGCACGATCACGGTCCAACTGCGTCCCGCGCCCATTTCCAACGCCGCCGCGAAACGCTTCAACGTGCGGTGCATCAGCAGTCCCAGCATCAGCAGCGTGGTATTCAGCGAGTTGATATCCAGGCTCAAGCCCTTCACCACGAAGTGGTAATACAGCCACGCCGCCATCAGCGCCGCGATTGACACCGGCACCACCCGGCTGCGCTCCGCGCGTTGCGCGAAACCCACGCCGCACTCCTCACGCGCAACGCCTTTGAAGGCGTGTGCCAGCGCCAGCGATTCCGGGTACTGCGAAATCGGCCGCACCCGCTTCGGCATCATCCGGCAGGCCAACAGGATGGCCGCAATCGCAAACGTCACCTCGTGAATCATCGCCGCCGGAGACCAGATCGTCGTCGAGAGCGGCACGATCCCGATCGTCTTCTGCAGAAAGTGTCCTTCGGTCGCCACCAGCAGCGCAGCGCTCGACGACAGCCCAAACTGCCACAGCGCACACGCCGTCGAGCACACCGCCAGCATGAACGGAAAATCGATGTCGATATCCCGCCGCTCCGCCTCCGCCGCGAAATAGATCGCGATCATCGGGTTCAACGCATACCCCAGCCCCCAATACATATAGGAGGTGATGCCGCAAGCCATGAAGGCCAGTCCGATGTACTGGTTTCTGGTCTTCGGCATCTGGGCCAGGCGCGCGATCGCATGGCGCAGAAACGGAGTGGCCGCCAGGGCCATGCTCAACACCAGGATCAAAGTCATCTGCATCGTGAATGACAAGAGCATCCACAAGCCCTGGTGATATGAGTCCAGAACCTTGGTGACGGTGTTGCCCAGCGCCAGCGCCACGCCGATGGTGATGACGGTAAGAATCGCGCCCGCCGTGATCGCATCCGGCACCCAGCGCGCCATGACGCCGGCAAACCACTCGATCCCCCGCTCTTCCGGTTGTGGAGCCACAGGCCCTCCGATAGGACAGGTGTCTATCCTAGCAGAGCCGCCCCTAGTCCGCCTGAAGAAAATCGAAGTCGCATCCCAGGTGCGCCTGAGTCACGTGATCCAGAAACAGCTTCCCGTATCCGCGGGTGTAATGCGGAGCCGCTTGTCGAGTCTTCGCCAGCCTCTTCCCGATCTCCTCATCCGAAACATGCAAATGCAGGCGCCGAGAAGCCACACTCAACGTAACGAGGTCCCCCGTCTCCACCACCGCCAAAGGCCCGCCAATATGCGACTCGGGCGACACATGCAGCACCACCGTGCCAAAGCTCGTCCCGCTCATGCGCGCATCGCTGATCCGCACGCAATCGCTCACCCCGCGCTCCATCAGCACCTTGGGCATCGGAATATGACCCCACTCCGGCATCCCCGGAGCACCCTTGGGACCGCAGCCCTTCATCACCAGCACCGTGTCCTTATCGATCGGCAGTTCCATGCTGTCGATCATGTCGTGCATCTGCTGGTAGCTCTCGAACACGTACGCCGGACCGGTATGCTCGCACAACTCCGCCGATGCCGCCGTCTGCTTCAGCACCGCGCCATCGGGGCACAAATTCCCGCGCAGCACCACCGTCCCGCCCTCCGCAAAAATCGGCGAATCGAACTTGCGGATCACGTCGTGATTGAAACACTCCGCCTCACCCACGTTCGCCCCCACCGTCTTCCCGTTCACGGTCAGCGCATCGCGGTGCAGCAGCGGCAGCAGTTCGCGCATCACCGCCGGCACGCCGCCCGCGTAGAAGAAGTCCTCCATCATGTGCTGGCCGCTGGGCCGCACATTCACCAGGAACGGAGTCCGCCGCGAGATCGTGTCGAAATCGTCCAGCACCAACTTATGCCCCGTGCGCCCCGCAATCGCCAGCAAATGCACTACGGCGTTGGTAGACCCGCCCACAGCCATGTCCACCGTGATGGCGTTCTCGAAGGCCTGGCGCGTCAGGATTTTCGAAGGGCGCAAGTCCTCGGCCACCATCTCCACCATGCGCCGCCCGCACATCTCCGCCAGCGCCATGCGCCGCGAATCCGGCGCCGGTACCGCGGCCGCTCCCGGCATCGACATCCCCAGCGCCTCGGCCACAATCGCCATCGTCGACGCCGTGCCCATCACCGTGCAGTGGCCGAAGCTGCGCACCATGCAGCCCTCGATCTCCTGCAGCTCTTCCGCCGACACTTTCCCCATGCGGTAGAGGTCGAAAATCTTGCGCCCGTCCGTGCCCTGTCCGATGACCTTGCCCTGATAGTTCCCCGAGAGCGTGGGCCCGCCGGTGAGAATCATCGCCGGCACATCGGCCGACGCCGCGCCCATCAACATCGCGGGCGTCGTCTTGTCGCAGCCCGAAAGCAGCACCACGCCGTCCAACGGATTGGCGCGTATGCACTCCTCCACATCCATCGCCATCAGGTTGCGGAACAGCATCGTGGTGGGCTTCATGTACTGCTCGCCCAGCGAGATCACCGGGAACTCCAGCGGGCAACCGCCCGCCGCCCACACGCCGCGCTTCACGGCCTCCGCCACCTGCCGCAGGTGAGCGTTGCAATTATTCAGCTCGCTGAAGGAATTGCAGATGCCGATCACGGGCTTGCCGTGGAAAGCTTCGCGCGAGATGCCGAGCGCGCGCACGTTGGCGCGCCGCGAGAAATTGTAATACTCCTTGCCGTTGAACCAGGAGTAACTTCGCAATTGAGTGGGATCGATGGCCATGACTTTTTATTGTCGCCCGTTTGCATACAATAGAAAAACCAATTCACGGAGGATCGCAACATGCCACGCTGCGCAATTGCCCTGCTGGCCCTGTGCTGCACAATGCCTGCACAGACCAAGAAGGTCATCGCCAACCTTTCCCCAGAGATGCTCAAGGAACTCGCCGTTTCCGCGCCCAACGTGAAGATCGTCTCCACCCGCGGCATCGACCTGAACAAAGAGATCGAGGACGCCGACGCCGTGGTAGGCGTCACGCTTACCCCCGAACTTTTCACCCACGCCAAGAAACTCCA
Source organism: Candidatus Solibacter sp. (assembly GCA_039932635.1). Classification (GTDB taxonomy): domain Bacteria; phylum Acidobacteriota; class Terriglobia; order Bryobacterales; family Bryobacteraceae; genus Solibacter. Next base: position 1,975 of record JBDTPR010000266.1, on the reverse strand, counting down.
GTGGCTGCACATCTCCAGCGCCGGAGTGGAATCGCACGGCCGGCAGATCGGCGTCTTCCCGGCCCTGGTCGATAGCAACGTCGTGGTCACCAACGCCAAGGGCATTTACGGTCCGCAGATCGCCGACCACGCCTTCGCCTTCCTGCTGGCGCTCACCCGCAAACTCAACGTCACCATTCCGAAACAGCACCTGGAGGAATGGCCGGCCGGCCGCGACGGCATGTTCGAACTGCAGGGCAAGACCGCCGTCATCATCGGCGTCGGCGGCATCGGCAGCCAGATCGCGCAGCGCGCCTTCGGCTTCGGCATGAAAGTGATTGGCGTGGACATCCGCGATATCCCTACCAGCAACATCATCCAGCGCGTGGTGCCGCCCGACCAGTTGGACGCCGTACTGCCCCTGGCCGACGTCGTCTTCGTCTCCGTGCCGCACACCCCCAAGAGCGAGGGCATGATGGGCGCGAAGGAGTTCGAGGCCATGAAACAAGGCTCCTACTTCATCGCCATGTCGCGCGGTAAAACCTACGACCACGGAGCGCTCGTGAAAGCCCTCGACAGCCGCAAACTGGCCGGCGTGGGACTCGACGCCACCGATCCCGAGCCGCTGCCCAAGGGCCACGCGCTCTGGAAGTTCCCCAACGTGATCATCACCCCGCACGTCTCCGGAGGCTCCGACAACCTCGAAACGCGCCTCACCAATCTGGTGAAGGAGAACATCCGCCGTTTCGGAGCCGGCCTCCCGCTGCTCAATCAGGTAGACAAGAAGGAAGGCTTCTAACCGCGGCCCCCATCAGAACCAAGGTCTATCAGGAACAAGGGTCTATCAGAGCGAAGGGTCTATCAGAGCGAAGGGTCTATCAGAGCCGCGACCGTGAGGGAGCGGTGCCTTTCAATTCCGCACGCACGAATCCCGCAGGCGGACACTCCCCGGTGTCCGCCACACCGAAAACACAGCACTTCGAAGTGGCATCAGAGTTGCAGACCTGTAATCCTGGAACTGAACTCATGCGGACCTTGATACAGGACTTGCGTTTCGGACTTCGCTCCTTCTTGAGCAGCCCCGGGTTCACGGTGGTGACCGTGCTCACCCTCGGACTCGGCATCGCCTTCAACACCACCGTCTTCGGCTGGGTCAACGGCCTGCTGTTGCGCCCCTTCCCCGGCGCGAGCGATCAGGAGCGTCTCGCCATCCTCGCCATGTCTACGGAAGGCGCGCCCAACGGCGGCGACCAGACATCCTACATCGACTATCTGGACTACCGCGCCAATCTCAAATCGCTCGCCGGGCTCACCGTCCACCGCGAGGAAGTCTTCACCCTCGGCACCGCCCTCAACGCGCAGCCAGTCTGGGGCGAACTGGTCTCCGGGAACTACTTCGACGTCCTGGGCGTACGTCCCGCGCTCGGCCGCACCTTCACGCCGCAGGAGGATGCCAACACGCCCGGCGCATTTCGCGTCGCGGTGATCAGCTACCGATTGTGGCGCAGCCGTTTCCGCGGCGACCCCGCAGTCATCGGCAAGACGCTGCGCGTCAATCAGGTCGAACTCACCGTGGTAGGCGTGGCGCCGCAGGCATTCCGCGGCACCATGCCCGGCCTCGCCTTCGACATCTGGACTCCCGTGACCATGGGCAAGGAACTCGGCATGATCGGCGAGAGCTCCTTGAAGTCGCGGCGCAATCGCGGACTTTACGCCCTGGCGCGCCTGCGCAGCGGCGTCGAACTCCCGCAGGCGCGCGCCGAAGCCCGCGCCTACTCGCGCAGCCTCGCTGCCGTGTATCCCAAGACCAATCTCGGAATCAGTGCCGTGATGGTTCCAATTTGGGAATTCCACCACGCCGCCCCCGGCCTGCTGATGCAGCCCCTGCGCATCCTCATGGTGATCTCGGTGCTGTTGCTGCTCATCGTCTGCGCCAACGTGGCCAACCTGCTGCTGGCCCGCTCAGTGTCGCGCCGCAAGGAAATCAGCATCCGCC
>JBDTPR010000265.1:0-8458 GCA_039932635.1 Candidatus Solibacter sp. | reverse complement strand
AGTTGATCGCCGCGCACGTAATCGCGAGCCCCAGCGCGGGCGTGCTATCGCTGCTGCCGAAGTAGGCGCTCGCGAAATACACAGCATTTCACACTGGCGTACGGCTCACTTTCGCTCTGAAACTGTAAGCTAAGGAGATGGGCTGGATTTCCTCTCCAGAGGGTTGGATCGCGCTAGTCACCCTCACCGTTCTCGAGATCGTGCTCGGGATCGACAATATCGTATTCATCAGCATTCTGGCGGGCAAACTGCCAGCCTCCCAGCAGGCCCGCGCGCGCAACCTCGGCCTCGCACTGGCCATGATCACGCGGGTACTCCTGCTGCTGTCCCTCACCTGGATCATGCGCCTTACAGCGCCGCTCTTCGCAGTTTGGGGACGCGACATCTCGGGCCGCGACCTGATCCTCCTGACCGGTGGTGTGTTTCTACTCTGGAAAAGTACTCACGAGATTCACCAGCAAGTGGAAGGCGAGCCCGCGGTTGAACGGGCGGCCGGACGCGCCATCACCATGGGAGCGGTGCTGGTGCAGATTGCCATTCTCGATATCGTCTTCTCGCTCGATTCGGTGATCACGGCTGTCGGCATGGTGGAAGAGGTCTCGATCATGATGGTCGCTATCATGCTCGCGGTGGGGTTTATGATCTTCACGGCTGGGCCCGTCAGTGCGTTCGTGGACCGGCATCCGACGGTGAAGGTGCTGGCGCTCAGTTTCCTCTTGCTAATCGGCGTCACCCTCATTGCGGAGGGCCTGGGCCAGCATATCTCGAAAGGCTATGTGTACTTTGCGATGGCTTTCTCCGTGTTCGTCGAGGTGCTGAACCAGCGGGCTCGGAAGCGGCGCGGCACTGCGATTGACGCGCCCAAAACCTCTTAGGAAGTACGGCACAGCAGCCCACAAAAAAAAGGACGGCGCGCCCTCGCGGGAACGCCGTCCTTTTTGTATATCAGCGTAGTTCGATCAGAATACGATCTTCAACGCCATCTGCCACGAGCGGGGAGTATCCTGCCCGGTGATGGTTCCCCACGAAGCGCTGGTCGGATCGGTATTCGGATCGTACAGGTTCGGGTGATTCATCGCGTTGAAGGTCTCGGCGCGGAATTCGCAGTTGATGCGTTCCCTCACCTTGAACACCTTGAGGAACCCAAGGTCCCACTTGTCCTGATTGGGACCGCGCACACCGTTGAAACGTAGCGGCATGTAGCGGATATTGGAAGCCAGCTGTTTCGCCGAGCTGGTTTCGAAGCCGGCGGTGGCGGCTGCTGTGAACCAGTGGTCTACACTGCGCGTGTTCTTATCGAGAACGATACTGTCCAGGTCGCCGTTGAAGATGCGGTTGCCGAAGCCCAGCGGCGCGCCGCTCTGGTGTTGATAGAGCGCCGAGAGCTGCCAGCCGCCGAGAATGAAGTTCGCCGCTGGATGCATGGAAGCGCCGAAGTGGCGTTTACGACCTACGGGGATTTCCCAAATGCCGCTGCCGGTGAGACGGTGCGTACGGTCCAATGCGGAGACCACTTCGCTCGGCATGGGGTCCGAGGTATTCAGAAACTCCGTGGCCTCCATCGACTTGGCCCAGGTATACGATGACTGCACCGTGAAGCCGTTCGCCAGGCGCCGTTCGATGCGGGTTTGCAGGGAGTGGTACCAGGAGTAGCCGGCGGGATCCGCATTGAGCGAGACACTGGAGAATTCCGTGTAGTTACGCAGCAGGCTGCCGCGTGTCATCGTCGCCCCGTAAATCGAATTCAGCCCGAGGTAGGGATTCGGGAAGGTCTTGCCGAGGTAATCGATGGTCGTCTGGTCGCGGACCAGCAACTTGCTGAGGTACTGCGCGGGAGTATAGCTGAGCTCGCGGTTGATGCCCAGGCGCGTCGCGCGGTTGCCTACGTAGGACGCTTCAATCATGAACTTCCCGGGGAGTTCCTGCTGGATGCCCAGACTCCAACGCTGCGCGTAGGGGTGCTTGCGGCTGTCCGCGAAGAAGCTGACGCCCTGTCCGATGTTGGTGAGCAGTCCGGCGCTGGAGCGGGCCGGCTGCAATAAGCCGTTCGGCAGGGGGTTGGCGTTGGTGGCGATGAAGCTCAGGCCGTTATCCAGAGTGGCCTGAATCGGCGTGGTCAGGGAGAACCCGGTCTGATTGGTGTTGCTGTAGTTCACGCCGATGGAAGCGGTGAACATGCCGTAACCGCCGCGCAAGATCGTCTTGGGTTTGACCTGGTAAGCGAAACCGAAGCGCGGCTGGAAATTCTTCTTCTCCGGCGTCCAGTAGGTACGCCCGTTGGGCGCGACATTGGCGAAGGTCAGGCCACCCATAGCCTTGAAATCTGACACCGCGAGTTCGGGGATCGGGTTCTTGGCGTAGTTAGCGCGGGCGGCGTCATTCAAGGGGTTCGGCGTGCTGCCGGCGAAATGAATGGCGGCGCGGTCGAAGCGCTCTGTCATCGGGGCCTCGTACTCGTAGCGCAGGCCGAGGTTGACCGTAAGTCTTTTGCTGATCTTCCAATCGTCTGCGATATACAGAGCGAAGTACTTGTCCTGCTCGACGTAGCTATCGGAGATTCCCATGCTGCCGGCGGGAACGTTCAGGAGCATGGATGCCGCCTGTCCGCCGCGGGTAGGATCGCTCGCGGTATCGTTGGCCTTCACGTAGGTGGCGTTGTAGTTCAACTGCGGAGAGAGCATGGCTTGGTAACGGTTGCGCGACTCGCGATAGACGCGGAATTCCGGTCCGAAACGCAGGGTGTGATTGCCTCGCGGATTGGTGAAGTTGCCGACGAAGCTATGGGTGGTGGAAGCGGTGACGCCATCGCCGCTCTCCCAGGCGGCCAGAGCGGAGTAAGGCAGCCCTGCCACGTTGGGAATCGTCGCCTTTTCCTTAATCGGAATCAGCGAGATCAGCTGCTGCGAGAAACCGAGTGACGAAAGGTCGGTGCCCTGGCTGGGGCGCCGCTCCGGGAAGTCCTGATAGGTCAGGCCGTAGCGCACATTGAGCAGCAGGTTGGGGTTGAAGACGTAAACGTCGTCGAGCGCCACACCCTTGTTATTGCGGTTCAGGATGACGCCGTTGACATCGTTGCTGAAGTTGCGATTCTTGTCTTCCTGCCAGTAGTCGCGGTGCACGCGGAGGAACATGCGGTGGTTCTCGCTGAAAGAGTGGTCCACGCGGCCGATGACCGCCCAGTAATCTTCCAGCGCCTTGCCGGAACGGTAGAAATTGTTCTGGAAATCCTTGGTGCCCGCCTGGTTCGGCAGCGGGTAGAGGTTGATCAAGTTGAGGCCGACCTTATCGAGCTGCGACGTGGGCAGGATGTTACCCGGAATGGGAGTGCGCACGTACCTGCCGCCCGTCAGCGTCGTGCTGCGCGGATCGTAAAGTTGATAAGTGGCCCCAAGCGCCAGGTATTCCGAAAAATTGCCCTGGTGCATCAGCGCGGTGGGGACAGTGGACGTGATGTTGCCGCCCGAATCCGGATTGCCGAATTTGTTGGCTTCGTAGGCGACAAACCAGAAGGTTTTGTTCTTCCCGTTGTAGACCTTCGGGATGAACATCGGGCCCCCGGCGGAGGCGCCGTACCGATTGTCCTGGTAGATCGAGATGCTCTGGCCGGATCGATTTTGGAAAATCGTGGGCGCATCGAAGATGGAGTGGCGGAACCACTCGTGCATTTCGCCGTGCACCTGATTGGTGCCGGACTTGATGGACACGTTCACGGTGCTGCCCATGGTATGGCCCAGAGCGGCGTCGAAGGTGGCTGTCTGAATCTTGAACTCGCTGATGGCGAACTGCGGCGGCGAGAAGGCCACGCGCGGCTGAGTGCCATCGGAATAGGTGTTGGACACGCCGTCGATGGAGAATTCGTTCTGGTAGTTGCCGCCGCCGTCCGTGGAGAAAGTGGAGGGCGCGTTATTGAAACCCGCTTTGCGGAGTCTCAGATTGGTCCCGTTGATGGTGCCGGGGGCCAGGTGGACCAAGTCCATGGCGTTGCCCGCGAATTGAGGCAGTTCGAGCACGCGACGCTCGTCCACAACCTGTCCCAGGCTGGCTTCCGCGGTGGCCAGCAGCGGAGTGGTCGCGCTGACCTCAACGGTTTCCGAAGCCGCGCCGATCTGCAAACTGATATCGACTTCGATCGTGTCGTTGATGCGAACTTGAATGCCCGGGCGGTTCCATTTCTTGAAGCCGGCGTGCTCGGTGGATACCGTGTACGTACCGCTGAGCAGATAGGGCAGGGTGAAATTACCGGCATCATTTGTCTTGGCTGACGCCGCGACACCAGTATTCTCGTTGAAGGCGCGAACTTCAGCGCCGGGGACGGTAGCGCCGCTCGCGTCGGTAACACGGCCCAGAATCGTGCCGCGCGGATCCTGCGCGAAGCAGGTGGCGGTGAGCAGCGCCAATGAAAGAACGCCAGACCACTTTGAAGATGTTTTCAACTGCAACTCCTTTTCCTGGGGAGCATTGTAGCGTCTATCACGCGGTATAGGGAATTTCACGATGTGAAATGGGCCTGTGACGGAGGGATCAGACGATAGCTCGAATGATCCAGTACGCGATAGCCACAAATAGCGGGCGGCGAGTGTGCCCGCCAAGCGGCATGGCGTCGTCTGTGCTAGTGGAGGCGACAACCTCATGACCTGGAAACGAACCGTGCTGGGCTTGGCGGCGGTGGCCGCGGTGATTGCGCTGGTATCTCTCGCCGGTCCGCGGCGTGCATTCGCGGACGCCGTTTCCGCGGTCCTGATGCGGGATGCGGACCTGCCGGCGCGGCAGCCGTTTCAGGCGGCGGTGATCGTCAGCCTGAATAACTTCAGGAATCAAGAAGTACGGATACCGGCCGGGAAGCGGCTGGTGGTGGAGTACGTGACTATCGCCGGGGGGACATGCTGCACCAACACGCAGCCGCTCATCCTGCTCAACGCGTCGCTCAACGGCGCGGCGGCGACGACGTTTTACCTTCAGCCGGTGCAGTCGGAGGTCGCGCAGAACCAATTCTACAAGTCGGAGATGATGAGGGTCTACGCCGACCAACTCAGTGTCGGGTTCGGCTGGTCGGGCGGCGCTCCCAGCCAACTGGTATCTAATGTAGCGATCTCCGGGCACCTGATAGACATCTCCACGGAGGAGTAACTCACGCTCACGATATAGTGAGAACAGATTGGAGTCGCCATGTCTGTTTTTCGCTTTGCGGTAGTCCCTACCCTTGTAATCTGCGCGGCGGGCGCGCAGGAGATGCCGAAGTCGCAGCCCCCGGTGTGGGCGGCCAAGCCCGACATCGCGGCGTTCGAGAAGGCGGGGGCGGCGCATCTCGCCGAGGCTCAGCGCCACCTGGAGCGTATGCTGGCGGTAACGGGCGCGCGGACGATCGAGAATACGCTGCGGCCCTTCGACGCCGCGCTGGAGCGGATCAACGCGGCCAACTATTTCGGCCAGTTAATGCAGCAACTCCACCCGGACGCGAAGTTCCGCGATGCCGCCACGGAGATGACGCGCAAAGCCAGCGCTGCGGCCACGGCGGTGTCATTAAATCGCGAAGTCTACCAGGCGCTGACGGCACTCGATCTCTCGAAAACCGATGCGGCGACCCGGCACTATGTGTCGCGCCAGTTGCTGCAATTCCGCCTGGCAGGCGTGGACAAAGACGAAGCCACCCGCACCAAGCTGAAGCAATTGAACGATCGGCTGGTGGAGCAGCAGTCGGCCTTCGACCGCAATATTGCCGACGACCGCAAAGTGGTGAAGGTGGCCAACGCGGGGATGCTCGCGGGCCTGCCGCAGGACTACATCGATCGACACAAGCCCGCCGCCGACGGCAGCCTGCAGATCACCACCGACTACCCCGACATCCTGCCCGCGATGAAGTTCGTCAAGAGCGACCCGCTGCGGCGCGAATTGTACCTCGCCTTCCAGACGCGCGCTTTTCCGCAGAATCGCGACATGCTCAAAAAGATGATGCGGACGCGGTACGAGATCGCGAGCATGCTGGGTTACGCGAGTTGGGCAGACTATTTTGCCGCCGACAAAATGGTGGGCAGCGGCAAGCGGATCGCGGAGTTCATCCAGGAAGTGGACACCGCCGCACGCGCCCTGGCCGATCGTGAATTCGCCATGCTGCTGGCGGAAAAGAAAAGGACCGACGCAAAGGTGACCGCCGTGGGCGACTACGAAGTTGGCCATCTCAGCGAGATGCTGCGGCGCTCGAAGTACGATTTCGATTCGCAATCGGTGCGGCCGTATTTTCCGTACGCGAAGGTCAAGCAGGGGATCCTGGATACGGCGGCCACATTGTTCGGCTTGACCTTCAAGCGCGAGGAAGGCGTGCCGGCATGGGACCCCTCGGTGGAAACGTGGATCGCTTTGGATAAGGGCAAACCGATCGGGCGCTTCTATCTGGATATGCATCCGCGGGCGGGCAAGTTCAGTCATGCCGCAATGTCTCCGGTGCTGGATGGCGTCAAGGGCAGGCAGTTGCCGGAAGCCGTGCTGATGTGCAATTTCCCCCAGCCCTCGGGGAGCGATCCCGGCCTGATGGAGTTCAGCGACGTGGGGACTTTCTTCCACGAATTCGGGCATCTCATGCATTGGATTCTGGGCGGCCATCAGGAGTGGGCCGGAGTCAGCGGGATCACCATGGAATCGGATTTCGTGGAGGCGCCTTCGCAAATGCTGGAAGAGTGGCTGCGCAGCCCGCAGGTGCTGGTCACGTTCGCGCGCCATTTCAAGACCGGCGAGGTCATGCCGCCCGAACTGATCGCGCGCATGAATCGCGCGTCGGCCTTCGGCAGAGGAAGCTGGGTCAGCCAGCAGAACACCTACACCGCGATCTCCTACGACGTGTACAAGGGCAAGCCCGAGGATGTGGACCTCGACGCTATGACGCAGGCCAACCTGAAACGCTACAGCCATACCGTGCCGACGCCGACCGCGCATATGTATGCGTCGTTCGGCCATCTGGGCGGCTACTCGTCGGCGTACTACACCTACCTCTGGGATAAGGTGATCGCGGAGGATTTCTTCCAGCAGTTCGACCCTTCCAATCTCCTGGGCGGAGCCGCGGCGATGAAATATCGCAAGACGGTGTTGGAACCCGGGGGGAGCCAGCCGGCCAACGATCTGGTGAAAAACTTCCTGGGGCGTCCGCAGAATATGCAGGCGTTCCAGAAGTGGATGGCCGAGGAATTCGCCGACGGCAAGAACTGACGCCGCACTTTCTGCGAACGAATCGGGCGCTGTAACGTAATACCTCTTTACGAGGATTTACACGCATGCTGCAGGACCTGCGATTCGGCTTCAAGCTTCTCTGGAAGGAAAAGGGCTTCACCATCACGGCGTTGTTGACGCTCGCGCTGTGCATTGGTGCGAACACAGCCATATTCACGGTACTCAACGCCGTGATTCTGGCGCCGCTGCCGTTTGCGGAGCCGGAGCGCCTGGTGGCGATGTACAACATCTACCCCGGCGTCGGTGTCACCAAGAGCGGAGAAAACTCGATCCCCGACTATCTGGACCGCCGTAAGATGTCGGACGTCTTCGAGTCCGTGGCGATGTTCAAGGGAACGGGACTCAACGCGGGCGCCGAGGGTTCGCCGGTGCGCGTTCAGTCTGACGAAGTGACGCCGACTTACTTCCAGGTACTGGGCGCGTCGCCCATGATGGGACGGTCTTTCACCGAAGATGACGCGGTATTTCAGAAGAGTCAGTTCGTGATTCTGAGCTACGGCGTCTGGAAGGATATGTTCGGCCGCGACCCAAGCGTCGTCGGCAAAGATATGCGCCTCAGCGGACAGAATTACCGCGTGGTAGGCGTGATGCCGGCAAGTTTTCAGGTGCCGGGACGAGAGGCTCGCCTGTGGATCCCGCTCACCTGGCTACCGCGGCAGGCCACGGACGACGCGCGTCACAACAATAATTGGGAGATGGTGGCGCGCCTGCGCAAGGGTGTCAGCCTGCAGGTGGCGCAGCAGCACATCGACGCCTTGAATCGCCAGAGCATCGAGAACGCAGGCAAGCTTCGCAAGCTGTTGGAGAATGCGCGCTTCGCGACCGTGGTGGAAGGACTCAAGGAAAAACTGGTTGGCGATGTGCGCTCCACGTTGTATCTGCTGCAGTGCGCGGTGGCGTTCGTGCTGCTGATTGGTTGCGTGAATGTGGCGAACCTGATGCTGGTACGCTCCAACATCCGCATGAAGGAACTGGCCATCCGCTATAGCCTGGGCGCCGGCAGGGCACGGCTGGCGATGCAATTGTTGATCGAGGCGATGGCCCTCGCGGCCATCGGCGGCGCCTTCGGCGTGGCCACGGGGATGGTAGGCGTACGCCTGCTGGCGATGCTCGGCACGAGTGAATTACCGCGCGGTGCGTCGATCGAAATCAACGGCACGGTGCTGGCATTCAGCGCCGCGGTGGCCATCCTCACCGGGCTGGTATTCGGCGGCGTGCCCGTCTATCATTTGGTGCGGCG
>JBDTPR010000264.1:0-8466 GCA_039932635.1 Candidatus Solibacter sp. | reverse complement strand
TTCACCTCATTTCCCACCACGCTGCTATTGCTCACCCTCTTCCGGCTGGCGTTGAACATTTCGAGTTCACGCCTGATTCTGCTCAACGGAAACACGGGGACCTCGGCGGCCGGAGAGGTAATTGGCGCGTTCGGCAGTTTCGTCGTCGGCGGAAATTACGTGATCGGCACGGTGATTTTCCTGGTGCTGATCGCCATTCAATATGTCGTCATCAATCATGGCGCGGTGCGTATCAGCGAGGTCACGGCGCGCTTTACACTGGATGCCCTGCCCGGCAAACAGATGGCGATCGACAGCGATCTGAACGCCGGCCTGATCGACGAGGTAGAGGCCAAACGACGCCGCAAGGCGCTGGCCACGGAAGCGGAGTTCTATGGCGCCATGGACGGTGCGTCGCGCTTCACGCAGCGCGATGCGGTCGCCAGTATTCTGATCACGGCGATCAACATTATCGCGGGGTTCCTGATCGGCGTCCTGCAGCATGGGATGGACCTGCGTAAGGCGATCGAGACTTACTCGATCCTTACTATCGGAGATGGGCTGGTCACGGTAATCCCGGCGCTGATGATTTCCATCTCGGGAGCCCTGATCGTCACGCGCGCCAGCAGTGAAGCCCGGCTCGGGTCCGAGTTTCGTAAGCAGATTCTGGGCAACTCGCAGCCCATCATGCTGGCCGGCGGTGTCCTGGTGGCCATGGCTGCTATGCCCGGCATGCCGCCATTGCCCTTCCTGCTGTTGGGCGGCGGGGCCGGCTACGCGGGTTGGAAGATGCGCCAGACGGAACTGGCGATGGCCGACGCGCCGGTCGAAGATGCCCTTAAACCGGCGGCATCAAAGGACAACGTCGAGAGCTTGCTGCGCGTGGAGCCCTTGGCCATCGAGGTGGGTTTGGGACTGGTCGGGCTGGTGGAAGGCGCGCAGGAATCGCCGCTACTGCGCCGCATCTCGGCGATTCGCCGCCAGTTGGCGACCGATCTGGGGTATCTGCTGGCCCCCGTCCGGGTAACGGACAATCTCGCGCTGCGCAGCCGGGAATATGTCATCTCACTCAAGGGCGTCGAAATATCGCGCTTCGAACTGCCTCAGGGCTGCGAACTGGCGATCGCGACGAGTGCCGCGCACGGCCAGATCGACGGCCAGGCGACACGCGATCCCGCCTTCGGCATGAACGCCCTCTGGATTCCGGCGGACCGTGCTGAGCGTGCCCGGCAATCCGGCTATACAGTGGTGGACAGCGTCAGCGTGATGGGCACACACCTGTCCGAACTGATTCGCCGCTACGCCCACGAATTGTTCTCGCGGCAGGACGCCAAGCGTCTGCTGGACCGGGTGGCCTTGGAGAATCCAAAGGTCGTGGAGGACGTGGTTCCCAAGCTGCTTCCCCTCTCCACGGTGCAGCGCGTGCTGCAGAACCTGCTGCGCGAGCGGGTGTCGATCCGCGATGCGGTGTCGATTCTGGAGGCGCTCGGCGAGGCTGGTGGTTCGACGCGCAATCCGGTGTTGTTGACCGAGTACGTGCGCCAGGCGATCCGCCGCGCCGTGGTCAAACCTTACCTGAACCGGGCCGGCGACCTGCCCGCATGGTTCATCGATCCTGCGATCGAGCAGGCCGTGGAAGCGGCCGTGGAACATGGCGAGCAGAATAGCCACGTGGCCCTGCCGCCGCAGCAGATCCGCGAGATTTTGAACCGCATCTCGGCGCGCATACAAGCGCCGGAGACCCCGGTGGTTGCAATCACGTCCAGCGGCGCCCGCTATTTCCTGCGCCAAATGGGTGAACCCACGCTGCCTAACCTCTTCTTCCTGGCGCACAACGAAGTCCCGCCCGGGCTGCGCGTACAATCCCTCGGCAATATTCAGTAGCCGGACCCTACAGGAAATTGCCGCTCCTGCCGATAGATTGGCAGAGCAAGCGGCCGAGAGAATGCGGCCGGAGAAGCCGATGAAGATCAAATCTTACTATTCGCGAACTGTGGAAGACGCCATCGCCGCCGCGCGGCAGGAAATGGGGCCGGACGCCATGCTGGTCAATAGCCGCAAGGCACCGCCCGAGGCCCGCCACCTCGGCGAGTACGAGGTGGTATTCGGGCTGGTGGGCGCGGCTACCGCGCCGGCGGAGGCTGCCCTGAAGCTCCCGGGCGAGTCGTACCAGCCAATCGCGCCGTCACCGGTGGCGGGCGACCGCCTGTCGGTCGAGGTAGCAGAACTCAAGAAGGAATTGGAGGGCATGCGGCGGACAATTACGCGTACCGCCTACGCCCCCTCGCAGTGGATGGGAGTCTCGCAGGATGTCTCCGAAGCCTACGCGGCGCTCACCGCCGCCGAGATCTCACCGGAACTCGCCCGCGAGTTGGTGCAGGCCGCGGGAGATCGCTTGAACTCGGTCCGACCGCCGGTCTCTCGAGGCCCGCAGCGCGCCGATGCAGCAGGCTTTCAACGCGCCCTGATGGAAGAAGCGGCCAGCCGTTTCACGGCCGAGGCAACGTTGGGCCGCGGCCCCGGACAACCGCGCATCGTGGCGGTCGTCGGGCCCCCCGGGTCCGGCAAGACGACCACCCTGGTGAAACTGGCGGTGACCCACGGACTGGCGGCACGCCGGCCGGTACTGCTGCTCTCGATGGATACCCACCGGGTTGCAGCCGCCGACCAGCTACGGTCGTATGCCGCGATCCTGGGCGTAGGGTTTCAACTACTCGAAACCGTCTCATCCCTGGCACAGACGATCGAGGAGAATCGCGGGAAGGAACTGATCTTCATCGATACGCCGGGCCTGGCCTACGGAGATCTGGAAGACTCCGCCAGCCTGTCCCATTTCCTGGCGACGCGCGGCGACATCGATACGCACCTGGTCCTGCCGGCCTCCATGAAGGCCAACGATCTGTCCCGCATGGTGGACGCTTTCGAGATTCTGCGGCCACAGCATCTCCTGTTTACCAAGCTCGATGAGACCGGGTCGTACGGACCGATTCTGAGCGAAGCGGCGCGGTCCGGCAAGCCTCTGTCGTTCTTCACCAGTGGGCAGCGCATCCCGGAAGATCTCGAAGCCGCCAGTAGCGATCGCGTGCTGGATCTCGTTTTCGGTGGCGTCTCTAAACGCGCGCGTTCGGCAGCATAGGGCCGGAGGGAATGGGTGGAAGCATATGGCTGGTTATTCAGTGACGGGCGAAATGACCGACGAGGAACGCAATAAACTAATCCTGGAGCACCTGCCTCAGGTGCGCCTGATCGCGCGGCGAATTCAGGAGCGTCTGCCGGACAGCATCAGTCTGGACGACTTGATCTCCACGGGCGTGCTCGGGCTGATTTCGGCCATCGACAATTTCAGTCCGGTTCACAACGTCAAGCTCAAGACTTACGCGGAATACAAGATCCGCGGCGCGATCCTGGACAGCCTGCGCGGGCTGGATTGGGCGCCGCGGCAGAAGCGGCGCAAGTCCAAACAGATTGAGGCGGCGATCGCGGCCGCTGAGCAACGCTTGCAGGGACCGGCGAACGAGGAAGATATCGCGGCCGAACTGTCCATCACGCTCGAGGAGTATCACGAGTGGCTGGTAGAGATTCGAGGTTTGAACCTGGCCAGCCTGGAATATGCCAGCGGCGATCAGGGAAGGGATTTGCTCCATTACCTGCCGGATACCGGCGAAAATCTTCCCTCGCTGCTGCTCGAGAGGACGGAACTGGAAAGATTGCTGGCCTCGAGCATTGAGCAGATCCCGGAAATCGAAAAGACGGTTCTCAGCCTCTATTACCACGAGGAACTGACGCTGCGCGAGATTGCGCAGATCGTGAATCTGCACGAGTCCCGGATATCGCAATTGAAATCGCAGGCGATTGTCCGGCTGCGTAGTCATCTGGCCCACCAGTGGCCTGTTACGCGCGGGCTGGTGGGGGCCTGATGCAGGGCGAAAACCGCAATCCGCCGGATCAAGTGCGCGGCCTGCTGGACCATTGGGTGTCCGGACTGGCCGATGTAGTGGCCTCCATGGCCGAACAGAAGCCGGGCGTGCGCTGGGAGGTTGCGGGAACGCCTCCAACGGACATGGATCCGCTCTGGTGGGAGCAACCGTTTCAATGCGGCGCGGGCTCGGCGATCTGGGTGGCGACGCCGCGTGTAACTTGGGACTTTGCCGGTACTCTGACGCTCAAGGCCGCCGGGTTGGAGACCGTAGAGACCAACGAGGCCCGCAATACGTGGTTGGAGATTCTCGGGCAATCGCTTTCCGGGCTGGCTCTGGGGATTGGCGGCGTGCTGGGCCGCGAGGTGGCTTGCGAGCCCGGCGTGGAACGCCCGCCGGACGCGCCGCCGGAGTCGGCTGCGTCAGTGTGGCTCACCTTCGATGGCACGGCGCAACCTCCCCTCTGGATCGGCTTCTCAGCCAACCTGGTGGATCTGCTCGCCCATCCTTCGAGTGTCGAGAGCGTGGAAGCGCATGCCGTCCAACCCGAGACACATATTCCGGTCCAAGTCGGCCGCGGCGATGTACCGCCCGCGATGGACCTGCTGCTGGACGTTGAGTTGCCTGTCAGTGTCTCGTTTGGCAAGACCGAGATTGCCATGAAGGATGTGTTGAAGTTGACCACAGGGAGCATCGTAGAGCTGAATCGCGGCGTCAATGAGCCGGTGGAAGTCCTGGTGAATCACTGCCTGATCGCGCGCGGCGAGGTAGTGGTGGTGGATGGCAATTATGGCGTGCGCATACAACAAATCATCAGCCGGCCGGACCGGTTACGGAGCGTACGATGAACACGTTACTGGTGACTCTCAGCATTTTGAGCGGCGTGGTGCTTTGCGGAACCGCGATCAGCCTTTTCGTGGTGTATCGCGCTCACTGCCTGTTGGGCGAGATCAAACGTGAGAAGAGCCGTGATGGCGCGCGCGAGCACTCCAACGTCGAGGCGGTGCGGACCTCGGTGGATGCGCTGGCGGCGCAGATACACGACCTGCAGAGTCACCCGCCCGCGGCGGTCGTGCCAGGGCTTCCCAAGCCCGGGATGAATTTGAATAAGCGCTCCCAGGCGCTGCGCATGCACCGGCGCGGCGAGGGAGCCGAGCAGATCGCGAGCGCCCTGGAACTCCCGCGGCAGGAAGTGGAGTTGTTGATCAAGGTGCATCGGATTGTGCTCAGTACGGTGTAGGGGGACCAACGGAGCCGTCCTCGTGGAAGACGGCCATGGGTCCTGAATTGGCGCTGCGCGCGATGATCACGTCGCCGGATTCGTTGCGGATGGTCAGGGCGCCCATTGTCGGAGCGTCCGAGAGGTCGAGTACGGCGGCGATGTGAATAGGGAGCACGCCGCGCAGCGTTACGCAGAGCACCGTTGCGGGTTCGCGGCTGCAGAGTGCACGCGATCTCCAGCCTTCGTTAGAAATTGCCGGTGCGCTGAAACTCAGGCGGGCGGCGTCTGCCGGCGAATCCAGGTGCCAGAATTGCTCCACCAGACGCTCACCCTCGGGCCCATCTACCGAATCGAGGATCACGACCCTCGAGGGCTTCAGGAACAGAACGCGCCGCCGGTGTGTGAGCCCGCCGTAGACGC
The DNA here is from genome assembly GCA_039932635.1 of Candidatus Solibacter sp. Taxonomy (GTDB): domain Bacteria; phylum Acidobacteriota; class Terriglobia; order Bryobacterales; family Bryobacteraceae; genus Solibacter. The sequence goes on along the minus strand of JBDTPR010000264.1, from coordinate 2,928 downwards.
ACGTTGCATCCAGGTAATCGGACTCGGCGCCCACGGCCCACCTGTCGACTCTGACCACGGGCTTCTCGCTCCAGCGAAAGGGCCCGGCGGGTATGGCCTGATCGCGCTCGTCGACGCGCACCGTGTTATGCGCGGCCGAACCGCGGAAGCGATTGCGTTCGGCGGGGTCGGCGATGTAGGTGAAGGTGCCGGGGTCGATCAGGATCTCGCGATTGCCGAGGCGCGCTGTGAGACTCAGCGCGTCGGAATGACTGTGGCCGCCGGAGCCTTCGCCAAAAGGTCCGGCCTTCACCACCAACTGCACGTCGCGCTTCGCCATGATTGCGGTGCCGGCATCGGCGAAGAGTCGCGAGCCTCGCGGCCCGGGAGTCGCCGCGGGCCGCCGCAGCACCTCCGCGCCGAGCCACCATGCAGCCTGCTCCTGGAGAAACTCCGTTCCTCGCAGCCAATCGGGCCGATTGAATAAGACTCCGCACGTGGCCATCGTAGCCAGCCCAAAGCGGACACGCTCGCCATAGGGATGGAAGAGGCGGCCACCGTCATCGTCGCCGATCAGAGGCAAAATGCCGGAAACGCCCAGCAGCCCATCGAGATATTCGGCCATCGCCTTAACGCGCTCGTCGTAGTCTCCACCGGGACCGGCCAGCACACGGTAGAGCAGTAAGAAATCCAGCGCGTAGACGTGATAGTAGGCGGATTGCTCGAAGTGAGTGCCGTCGGCGCGCACCTGCCTTCGCAACTCCTGCTCTACGATTCTGCCGCCCTCGCGCACCCAGTGCCGGGCGCGCGCAAAAGCCGGAAACAGCACGCCGAGCGCGTGCAGTACGACCGCCTCACCGAGCAAATGCGTGTTGGGCGAGAAGTACACCGAGAGATTCAGCTCCAGATAGCGGCCGTGGCGTTCCAGCGCAGTGAGGAAACGGGCGCGCAGCCCCTCCGACATCTCGCCGCCCGCCATATGCCACAACCAACACCACGAGAGCGCGCGGAAAGCGACCTCGAGCGCGCTCGCCCAATTGATGCCGCGAAGGAAGGGGTTGGCGTCCAGCCAACTTTCCAGTTGGCGGAAGACCTCGTCCAGATAGGCGCGGCGCCCGGAGAGCAGAAACGCCTGCGCGAGCAGCACCAGATGCTGGTGACGGTTGAACTCCCAAATCACCTTGTGGTCGCCGGCACGCGAGAAATCCAGGTATGGAGACCGCCGGAAGTATGGCGTGCCCGTCGTAATTCCATGCAGGTAATCGCGCCGCCAGTCGATCTCTGGACCGGTGTCGATGGTCACGCCGAGAATCGGGAAGCGGTGGCGCAGAATCTCTTCGGCAATGCGTTCCACTTCCAGAGCGTATGGCGTATCGCGGAGTTCGCACGCCACCACGGCCGGATCGGGCAGCAGCGACGAGCGCGCATGGCCAGCGCCGGGTTCCGGCGGCGGCAGCAGAAACATCGCCAGATTGCCGAGTTCCTGGCGCAGGCGGAAAGAAATCTCCCGCGGGCTACGCACGGCGCTGCACTGGACAGTTCGGGACGGGAGCTTGAGCCATCGCTTTCTCATCCTACACCGTCCGGCCGCCGCACCCTCCCCGCCCGTGGCCGGCACCCGGTTTCGCGTATTCTAGGATGGCGGCGCTAACCGGAACGAGCCCAATTCGGCCGCCTGGAGGAAATCGCGCATGGAATTCTACACCTGGGACGAAATGGAAAAGGAAGTGCTAAGCCCCACCATCGCCCGCAAAATCATCTCGGGAGATAAGGCGATGGTCGCCCAGGTCTTCCTCGCCAAGGGCGCCATCGTGCCCGAGCATCACCACGAGAGCGAGCAGATCACCTACATTCTGGAGGGCGCGCTGCGTTTCGAAATCGGCGGGCAGGAAATCGTCGTGGGCAAGGGGCAAGTGTTGCGCATTCCTTCCAACGTGCCGCACCGCGCCGTCGCGCTCGAAGACACGCTGGATCTCGACATCTTCAGCCCGATCCGCGAGGATTGGGTCAAGAAGGACGACGCGTACCTGCGCGGCTGATCGCAAGGCTGTAAAAGATGGCGTCGGCAATCACCCATTTCGTGGTGGGCGCGGGCCTGGCACTGGCCTGCACGGAGATCCCTGCCTTGCGCAGAGTCCTGCCGCGCTGGGCGATTCCAGTCACGGCCGGACTCTTCGCCGTGGCGCCCGACCTCGACACCTGGGTGATGATGGCGCTCGGTATCCCGCGCGACAGCCTCTTCAGCCATCGCGGGGTATTTCACTCGCCGTTCTTCCTGTCCCTGCTGGCGCTGGGAATCGCGGCACTCGTCGCCCGCGGACGCGGCGTCCTCGCGGTGGCCGCTCTCTGGGCCGGCGCGGCCACGACCCATCCGCTACTCGACATGCTGACCGACGGCGGCTCGGGCGTCATGCTGCTCTTCCCCTTCTCCACGCACCGCTATTTCTTCCCGTGGCGTCCGATACGCGTGTCGCCGCTCAGCATCGCGCGCTTCTTCGACCGCGCCGACGAGATCCTGCGCTCGGAGTTGCCCTTCTGCGCGGCGGCCGTCCTGCTCGGGCGCTTGGTGCGGACGGCTATGCATCTCGCAGGCGTTGCGCGGCCGACTCGGCCGTGATATCGCGTTGCGGCGTGGCCAGCATCTCATAGCCCACCAGAAACTTGCGCACGGTCGCCGAGCGCAGCAGCGGCGGATAGAAGTGCAGGTGCAGATGATGCTCGTCGTGCGCCTGGCCGTCGGTGGGCCGTTGGTGGAAACCCATGGAATAGGGGAAGGACGTCTGGAATAGGCGGTCGTAGCATGACGTGGTGCGCTTCAGGATATCGGCCAGCGCGTCGCGTTCGGCACCAGTCATCTGCTCGATCGACGAGACGTGACGCTTCGAGATCACCATGGTCTCGAACGGCCACACCGCCCAAAACGGCACCACCGTGAGGAACGCCTCGTTC
>JBDTPR010000263.1:0-8536 GCA_039932635.1 Candidatus Solibacter sp. | reverse complement strand
ACGTTTATAACAACACCGTCTACACGAAGGGCCTCGGCATTTACTTCGGCTCGACGGCGAGCACAGATCACGCCGTGACGGCCAATCTCGCATTTGGATCTTCACCCATCAGCGGCGCGATCACCAATTCGTCGAGTAACATCGTCGATACGCTGGCCAATGCCAGTCAGTATGTTGTCGCCCCGTCTTTCACTCTGGGCGCCATGGATTTTTATCCCCTGGCCGGAAAGGCACGAGGCAGTGTTTTCGATCTTTCGAAGTTCGCGGCGGACCCGGACTATGCAATCGATTTCAACCGTGTGCTGAAGAACTCCGTCGCCGCGGCATTTGTGTTCCGGGGAGCTTATGCCGGTGAAGGCGCGAACCCCGGTTGGAGACTACAGGCTGCCTTGAAGAATAGCGGGGCCACGCCGCCCCCCACATTGACGGGACTGCAATGCGTTCCCGCGAGTCTGTCGTCCGGACAGCAGAGCAGTTGTACTGTGTCGTTGAGCAGTGCGCCTGCCAGTGCCGCCACCGTGTCGCTGGCATCGAACAATCCGGTGGTAACGGTGCCGGCTTCGGTCACCGTGGCGTCTGGCGCCACCGCGGCGCAGTTCGCGGCAACGGCCGGGACCATTTCATCGAATGGCTCCTCCACCCTGACGGCAACGCTCAGCGGGTCGTCACCCGTGAGCACCACCCTCACGTTGACCGCGCCTGGCGGAGGCGGATCCCTGGCAGGCTCCATCAGCGCACCTTCCACGGTGGTCAACCTCACCGCGGAAGGTACCGCCGATTGGGCTCATTGGGGCCTTGCTACAGCCGCCAGCTTCGATCATAAATCCGGCGCGAGCCAGCAGATTAGTAATTTCGCGGTAGTCGGCGGCGGCGCGGTGAACCGCTACGCGAACAACCCCGGCAGCTTCACGTGGACCGATGGAACGCCCACCGCTTCCGTCACCGGCACCGCCACCGGCATCTACATTGCAGGCCAAGGCCAGGGGTTCCGCCTCACCGCGCCCGCCGATACCAGCGTCAGGACACTGAAGGTATATGTAGGCCTGTGGCGATCGCAGGGCCGCATGGTTGCCCAGTTGAGTGACGGGAGCGCTGCGGTCTACACCGATACTTCCCTCAACAACAGCACAGGCACGAGCATCGGGGTATACACCTTCACCTACCGCGCGGCTTCCGCCGGACAGACGCTGGCGGTGACCTACACGCAGAACACTGCGACCGCCGGCAATGTCACCTTGCAGGCGGCCACGCTGTCCGGGGGAGTTGCGGCGCCCAATTTTTCAGTTGCGGCAACACCGTCCAGTCAAACCGTGATCGCGGGGACGACCGCGCCATATGCGGTCACCGTATCGGCGTTGAACGCCTTCACCGGCATCGTTAATTTCAGTGTCAGCGGACTGCCTTCCGGCGCAACTGGGGCGTTCTCCCCCGCCACGGTGTCCGGCAGCGGGACATCGACATTGACCTTGACCACCACCTCGACTACCACGCCGGGCAACTATCCCCTGACCCTTACCGCCACCAGCGGCGCGATCACTCGCACTACAGGGGTGACGCTCATAGTCACTCCGATCAGCGGCATGTTGACCGGCATGCTCCAGACGCCGACCGGTCCGGTGCCGCTCGACACACAAGGAAAATTGGACTGGACGCATTGGGGGTTGAACACGGCGGCGGATTTCGACCACAAAGCCGGCGTTACGCCAAAGATCGGCAACTTCACAGCCGTAGGCGGCGTGGCCGCGCGTTTCGCCAATAACCCCGTTGGCTTCAGTTGGGCAGGCGGAACTCCCACCGCCTCTGTCACCAATACCACCACCGGTCTCTACATGTACGGCCAGAACAACGGCTTCAGGATTGTGGTTCCGGCCGGCACCACTACCGCTACCCTGCGAGTGTATGTCGGCGTGTGGCATGCCCAGGGCAGGATGGTGGCGCACCTGAGCGATGGCAGCGCCGTCGACTACGTCGACACGTCAATGAATAACAGCACGGTGTTCGGGACTGCCGACGGCGTTTACACTTTGACCTACCGCGCCGCGTCCAACGGGCAGACCTTGACCCTCACCTTCAGCCAGAACTCGGCAGGCACAGGAAATGTCACCTTGCAGGCCGCCACGCTTCAGTGAGCCTCATCGGTACGCAGTGTCCATTCCTAACGAAGCGTAGTAAGCTCGGAGTCAAGCCCGTGTCTCGGGTAAGCCCGTCTGAGGCGGGCACCGGCGCAGCGCAATCGGAGGGGCTGCCGGATGACGTCGAGTCGCATCGAGTTATTCAATAACCTGCTGATCACTTGCGGGCCGCAGCCCGTGCTGACGGTCAATACCAGCCGACTGCAATCGCTGCTGGCGTACCTCGTGCTGCACTCCGATACCCCGCAATCGCGCGAACACCTGGCATTCCTGCTCTGGCCCGAATCCGGCGAATCGCAGGCGCGCACCAATCTGCGCCAACTGCTCCATCACTTGCGCCGCGCCCTGCCGCCCGACTGCTGCTTCCTGATCGCCGACAACCACACGGTGCAGTGGCGGTGCGACCCTTCGTGCACCGTAGACGTCGACGAGTTCGATCGCGCCCTGGCACTGGCCTCTGAGGCCGCCGTCCGCGGCGCCGCCGACGAGGAGCGCGCCCGCCTGGAAGATGCCGCGCGCCTCTATCAGGACGACCTGCTGCGCGGACTCTACGACGAATGGCTGCTGCCCAAGCGCGAACACTACCGGCGCCACTTGATTCACCTTTTGCGCCGCCTTGCCGCGTTGCACGAGGAGCGCCGCGATTACCCCGCCGCAATCCACCATGCCGAGCGTCTGGTGGCGCTCGACCCGCTGGCCGAAGCACACTACCAGCTGCTGATCCGCATGCATGCCCTGCATCACGATCGGGCCAGCGCGCTGCGCGCCTTCCACCAGTGCAAGCAAGTGCTGCGTCGCGAACTGGGGGTGGATCCGGATGCCGCCACACGAGCGCTGTTCGATCAGGTATTGCGCTCCGAACCACTGGCTGCCGCTCGCGTGGATCTTCCGCCGGCCAGCGCGGAATCGCCTTCGCCCATGGTGGGGAGGAAGGCCGAGCGCGAGCAACTGATAGCGTGCTGGCGAATCGCCGAGAGCGGCGCCGCGCATCTCGCGCTGATTCAGGGCGAGCCGGGAATCGGCAAATCGCGGCTGGCCGAGGAGCTCTACGATTGGTGCGCGCGCCAGCAGGGCAGCGTGGCGCGGGCGCGCTGTTACGCGGCGCAAGGGCGCCTGGCCTATGCGCCCATTGCCGGCTGGCTTCGCTCCGGCGCCCTGCGCGCGGCCTGTGCGCAGCTCGGGCACGCGCAACTCGCCGAACTGGCGCGCGTGCTGCCCGAGATCCTCACCGAGCACCCCGGCATTCCGCGTCCGCAGCCGCTGGCCGAGAGCTGGGAACGCCGCCATTTCTACGACGCCCTGAATGCCGCCTTCGGCAAAGCGCGCGGGCCGCTGGTCCTGCTGATCGACGACCTGCAATGGTGCGACCCCGATTCCTTCGAGTGGCTGCACGCGCTATTTCAGAGCGACGTCGTCAAGCAGGTGTTGGTGCTCGGCACTGTGCGCTCCGAAGAAACCGGGCGCACGCATCCGCTGACTCGCCTGGCGGGCGAATTGCGAACGCGCGGGCAGGTCACCGAACTTCCGCTGGCGCCGCTGACCTCTGAGGAGACCGCGGCGCTCGCTGCGCAGGTGGCCAGACGCTCCCTGGACGCGTCGGATTCGAGCGCGCTCTACCGCACCACCAAAGGGAATCCGCTCTTCGTGGTGGAGAGCGTGCGCGCCGGTCTGGATTCCGCCGCGCCGGCGCGCATCCACGCCGTCATCACCTCGCGTCTCGCGCAACTCACCGCGCCCGCCTACGAACTCGCCGGCATGGCCAGCGCCGTTGGCCGCGCCTTCTCGCTGGACCTGCTGGCCAAGGCGAGCGACTGGGATGACGACAGCCTCTCCACTGCGCTGGACGAATTGTGGCAGCGCCGCATCATCGAAGGGCAGGGCGGCGCGGAATACGATTTCACCCACGATCGCCTGCGCGAAGTCACCTACGCCGAACTCAGCCCGGTACGCCGCCGCTTCCTGCACCGCCGCATCGCACACGCGCTGGAGGAACTGCACAGCGGTGACGCCGAAGCGGTCCACGGGCAACTGGCGGCGCACCTGGAGGCGGGCGGCGCGACCCCGCAGGCAATCGACCACTACGCCAAGGCGGCTGCCGTCGCGCGCCATCGCTACGCCGATGAGGAGGCCGCGGGACACCTGCGCCGCGCGATCGCACTCTGCACTACATTCCCCGAGAACGTGCAGCGCGATCGCAGTGAGTTGGACCTTTTGGTCACGTTAGGTCCGGTCCTGGTGACCACCCAGGGTTACACCACTCCTGAAGTGGGCGACCTCTACGCGCGCGCTCTGGTGCTGGCGCGCCGCCTGGACGGGCACAGCCACCTGATCCCCGTCTTGAGCGGAGCGTGGGTGTTCCACATGGTGCGCGGCCAGTTAGAAACCTCGCGCGAGCTGGCGCAGGAATGCCTCGATCTCGCCGTGCCGCAAGGCATGCCTGAACTCTCGGTGATGGGCGAGTTCATACTGGGCAGCGTGGACTTCCATCAAGGCCGCTTTGCCGTATCCAAGGGCCATTTGGAGCGCACGCTGGCCGGCGCGGTGGGACGCTCACACCCCTTGATGGAACTCTTCGCCGGACCGGACGTCGGCGTTTTTTGCAGGTCGTACCAATCGCAAGTTGCCTGGATGTTGGGTGACGAGGAGGAGGCGCTGCGCAAGAGTGCGGAGGCACTGGCCGCGGCCGAACAGGTGAAGCATCCCTTCAGCCTCGCGATCACGCTCGCTTACAGCGCGATGTTACAGGTGTTTCGCCAGGACGCAAGCGCGGCGCTTCAGAGTGCCGAAGAGGCGGCGGCAGTCTGCCGCAAACACGGGTTCGCTTACTACCTCTCGATGGCCGAGATTCTCGCCGGATGGGCCATGGCAATGGGCGGCGATGCGGAGGCCGGCGTCGCGCGTCTGCGGGCGGGGCTGGAAGCCTTCAAACAGTTGGGCGCGGAGCTGCGCATGCCCTTCTACCTGGGACTGCTGGCCGAGGCTTGTGCGCGTGCCGGGCGCCTGGGCGAAGCCTTGGCGAATATCTCTAGCGCTTTCGCCTTCCAGAGCAAGAGCGGCGAAGTCTGGGCTGCCGCCGATCTGCATCGCGTGCAGGGAGATCTCCTCCTGGGCAATGGCGATCAGGCCCAGGCAGGCATCAGCTATCACCGGTCCGCGGAGGTCGCGCGACAATACGGCGAGCACATGTTCGAACGCCGTGCCGTCGGTCGGCTGGCATCTTGGGAGGCGCGGAACGCCCTGTCCCGCGCGCACGGAACGCTTTGAGAACGCTCCGCGTGCGAAATTAAGACCACGCCCCGCCTCACGGCCGGCACTCAGGAAGGGAAATACATGCTCACACCAGAAGCGGTAGCGCAGTTTCGCGGCCAGTTCCGCGGCACAGTCATCCAACCGCAGGACGCGCCCTACGATGAAGCGCGCAGAGTTTACAACGGCATGATCAGCCGCAGACCGCGCCTGATCGCGCAGTGCACCGACGTGGCCGACGTGATGGCCGCGGTACGTTTCGCCCACGAAAACCAGATGCGCGTCTCGGTGCGCGGCGGCGGGCACAATGCCGCGGGTCTCGGCGTCTGCGACGATGGCCTGGTCATCGACCTCGCGCCCATTCGCTACGTCCATGTGGATACTTCCTCGCGCAACGTCCGCGTGGGCGGGGGCTGCCGCTGGAGCGACGTCGATCACGCCACTCACGTATTTGGGCTCGCCGTGCCTTCGGGTGTGGTGGCCAGCACCGGGGTGGGCGGTCTGACCCTCGGCGGCGGCATGGGCTATCTGACGCGCAAACACGGGCTCACCATCGACAATCTGCTGTCCGCCGATGTGGTGCTGGCTGACGGTACGTTCGTGGTGGCGAGCGCGGAGGAGAATGCCGATCTCTTCTGGGCGATCCGCGGCGGCGGCGGCAATTTCGGCATTGTCACCTCGTTCCTCTTCCAGGCGCACCCGGTGAGCACAGTGTGTGCGGGCCCGATGTTATGGGAACTCGATCAGACCGCCGAGATGATGAAGTGGTATCGCGAGTTCATCGTGCAGGCTCCCGAGGAGATCTACGGCTTCTTCGCGGTGATGACCGTGCCCCCCGCGCCGCCTTTCCCCGTCCATCTCCACGGAAAGAAGATGTGCGCGATTGTGTGGTGCTATCCCGGCGAGATGGGGCAGGCGAACGAGATCCTGGAGCCGGTGCGCAATTTCCGCAAGCCGGCCTTCGAGTTCTTCGTACCCATGCCCTTCCCGATGTTGCAGGGCATGTTCGACGGCCTTTACCCGGCCGGCCTGCAATGGTATTGGAAGGGCGATTTCTTTAAGGAATTGTCCGACGAAGCCATCGCCAAACACTGCGACTTCGCAGCTAAATTGCCGACGCCTTTCTCCACGATGCATCTTTATCCGGTGAATGGCGCGGCGCATCGCGTGGGTACTACCGATACGCCTTTCAGCTACCGCGATGCCGAATTCAGTCAGGTGATTGTGGGTGTCAGCCCGGACCCAGCCGACAATGAGGCAATGATCAAGTGGGCGAAGGAGTATTACAACGCGCTGCATCCGTACGGGCTCGGCGGCGGTTATATCAACTTCATGATGGACGAAGGCGCCGACCCCATCCGCGCGACATACCGCACCAATTACGCGCGCCTGGCGGCGCTAAAGGCGAAGTACGATCCCGGCAATTTCTTCAACGTGAATCAGAATATTCCGCCGGCCGCAGCGTAGCTTTGGTGCTACACCTCATCGACTTCTTCAGCCGCCTCAGGCCGGAGTCGTCGTGAGCTCGCGGCTTGCCGCGTTGTGGGGCGGTTAACCGGCCAATGGTTTGGCGAGCTTCACCCGCCTGGCCGATTGACAGTCGGCAAGTTGCCAACCTGAACAACCAAAACAGCATACTTTCGCGGCTTCAAAAAAAAGAGCGGGCTGGTTGCAGCCCGCTCTTTGGAATGGGGTTCGACTTACTTCTTCTTCAGAACATCCTCGAAGAAGGTGAGCGCTCGTCCGTCGCGCGATTGCCCGAGCGAACTCATCGCCTGCTTGCGGACCTCTGCGTCGCTGGTCGCCCTGGCCAGTTGAATCAATAACGGAATGCCTTCGCCATCGGGCATCGATTGCAGGCAGCTCACCGCGCGCCGTTTCACCTGCACGTCCGGATCGCTCTCAATCGCCTCCTTCAGCGTATTGAGCACCTTCGCTCCCGAGTGGCGATTGAGCGCCGAGAGTGCCTGCATCCTCATCCGCGAGTTCGTATCCTTCCGCGCAGTCGCAATCAACAGGTCCACTGCTTCGGGCTCCTTGCTGTTGCCGAGCGTGGAAATCGCGCGCTCGCGGACACGCTCGCTGGCGTCGTTGGCGATCAAGCCCTTGAGTACATCCAGGCCCTTCCGACCGCGCTGCGGGCCGAACCAGCCTACCACTCTCAAGCGCAGCGTTTCCGGTTGGTTGGGAGCCAGATAGCGCATCAAGGCAGCGTCCGCCGCGGGGTCCGCATGCGATGCGATGGCGCTCATCGCTCCATCCATGAAGCGCTCGCGCTGGTTCGCCAATCCGTCCAGCAGAGCCACGCTTTCGGCCGGCTTCACATCGGTCAGCCAGTGCACCGGCAACTCGCCGGCGTCGATCTCGCAATCCGGTGAGAGCGAGCGGATCTTGTCCACCACGCCTGCGTCCACACGGAACAGAATCACCGCGGTCTGCGGCGGCTCCAGGTGGATTACGCCCTGCTGTCCCCAGCCGTCGCGGACGTAATCGCAGCCCATATTCACCCGGGTGGACGGCACGCTCCACCCGACCCACGCCGGCTGCGGTTGCGCCGTTACCAGGGGGCGAAAGACCTGTTCCAACCCAGCCGACGCCGGCCGCGAATCCACCTTGGCGTTGATCAGCAATTTGGGCTGCGCCGCCAGCGGGAGCGCAGCCGACATCAGACAGAGTAGGAGTTTCATTTCTTCAACAGCTCCTCGAGGTAGTCCTGCGCTTCCTTGCTGCCCTTCATGTTGGAGAGGCGCTCGACGATCCGCAGCTTGATCCGCTGGTCCTTCTCCTGCCGGATAATTTCGATCATCGCCTTGGCATTGCGCTGCCCCATCAGGCTGTCCAGAATGCTGTTCTTGATGTGCGCATCCTGCTCCGCGTTGTAGATGGTCACCATCGCGTTGCCATCCAGCCCGGTTTTCTGGGAAGCCAGGACGCGTATCGCCTCGGCGCGCACCTTGGGGTCCTTCTCGTTCTTCACCACGTCCAGCAGTTTCTCCGCGCTGCTGTTGTTATACATGTAGCGAAGCAGTTGAATCTTGCCCTCGGGCGTGGTCTCCGTCTGGTAGATCTGCCAGAGTTCCGGCGTGCCCGGCGTGTTCCCGAGGCTGCCGAGGGCGACCTCGCGCAGTTCCAGTGACTTCTCGCTCCTGGCCAAGGCC